>CAVEND010000155.1:0-3125 GCA_963616865.1 Faecalibacterium prausnitzii
ACGCGTGCGACAAGGTTCTCTTCTCGGCCGACGGCTTCGGCAAGTTCGGCGCGAATGACGTCGAGGACCCGGAGGGTTGGGACTGCGAGGCTCGTCGCTACTACATCGGCATCGTCGGAAAGTTCGGCCCCCAAGTCCTCGCCCTCCTTAAAAAGGCCTCCGCGCTCGACATCCAGGTCATCTGCCCCCTGCACGGGCCCGTCCTCGCGACGCCGGAGGAGATCGGCCACGCCTTGAAGCAGTATGCGACGTGGGCGGGCTACGCCGTCGAGTCGCCGGGCGTTCTCATCGCCTACACGTCCGTCTACGGCCACACGAAGGCGGCGGTCGAATCGCTCGCCGCGAAACTCCGCGCCAAGGGTTGCCCCAAGGTCGTTGTCGCCGACCTCGCCCGCGACGAGATGTTCGAGACCGTCGAGGACGCGTTCCGCTACGGCAAGCTCGTCCTCGCGACGACGACTTACAACGGCGAGATCTTCCCGTTCATGCGCACCTTCATCAACCACCTGACGGAGCGCAACTACCAGAACCGCGTCGTTGGCTTCGTCGAGAATGGCTCGTGGGCTCCCCGCGCGGCCACGGTCATGAAGTCCCTCTTCGCGGCCTCGAAGAACATCACGCTCGTGGAGCCGACGGTGACGGTCAAGGGCGCCCTCGCGCCGGACTCCGAGGCGCAGCTCGACGCTCTCGCCGACGCCCTCATGCGCGACTGACATGCTCTCGCGCGTCGCCCCGCACGTTGCCGAACTGCCCAAAAGCGGCATACGAAAGTTCTTCGACCTCGTCGCCCAGCGCAAGGACGTCATCTCGCTGGGCATCGGCGAACCCGACTTCGACACGCCCTGGCACATCTCCCGCGCCGCCGTGACGTGCTTGGAGGAGGGCGGCACGCACTACACGTCCAACCTCGGCACGCCGGCTCTCCGCGAGGCGATCTCGCGCTACCTCACGCGCCGCTTCGGGGCGACGTTCGACTTCAAAAAGGAAATCCTCGTCACGGTGGGCGTCTCGGAGGCGATTGACCTCGCCATCCGCGCGATCTGCTCGCCCGGCGACGAGGTTCTCTACCACGAGCCCTGCTTCGTCTCCTACGCCGCGACGGTGCGCCTCGCGCACGCCGTGCCCGTTCCCGTCGAGACGCGCCCCGAGGAGGGGTGGCGTTTGACGGTCGAGGCGTTGGAGCGGAAGGTGACGCCGAGGACGAAGGCGTTGCTCCTCAACTCGCCGTGCAACCCGACGGGCGCCGCGCTCTCCTCGGACGACATGAGGGCGATCCTCGACTTCGCGGCGCGTCACGACATCTTCATCCTCGCCGACGAGGTTTACTCCGAGCTCAACTACGTCGCGCAGCCGCCGCCCTCGTTCGCGTCGTTCCCCGCTTTCCGCGACCGCGTGATCCTCCTCAACGGCTTTTCGAAGTCGTGGGCGATGACGGGCTACCGCCTCGGCTACGCCTGCGGGCCCGCCGATGTCATCGACGCGATGATGAAGATCCACCAATACGGGATCATGTCCGCCCCGACGCTCTCGCAGGCGGCCGGCGTCGAGGCGATGGACAACGGCGACCGCGACGTCGAGGTCATGCGCCGCGAATACCGCCGCCGCCGCGACTTCCTCGTGCCGCGCCTCAACGCGATGGGGCTGAAGACGGTCGTTCCGCAGGGCGCGTTCTACGTCTTCGCCGACATTCGCGGGACGGGGCTTTCCGACGAGGCGTTCGCCGTGCGCCTCCTCGACGACTTCGCCGTCGCCGTCGTCCCGGGCAGCGCGTTTGGGACAAGCGGCGCCGGGTTCGCGCGCCTCTCCTACGCGACGAGTTTCGAGCACCTCCAGGAGGCGGTCTCCCGGATGGAGGCGATGGTTCGCGCGTCATGAGGTCGAAGTTCCTGCCGTTCGAGATCCTGTTCGAGGATCGGGACCTCATCGTCATCGACAAGCCGGCGGGGCTTCTCTCGACGCACACCGCGCTCCGGGGGCGCGCGCGGCGCGAGGGGCAGCTGACGGCGGAGAACCTCCTCAACGCCTACGTCCGCAAGGGCCAGCGGCGCAGCGCGAAGCGCGTCTTCCTCGTCCACCGCCTCGACCGCGAGACGAGCGGCGTGATGATGTTCGTGAAAAACCCCGCCCTCGCCGAGGCGGTGCGCGAGAGGTGGAACGCGCTCACGGAGAAGACGTATCACGCCCGCGTCGAGGGCGTGATGGCGGCGGAGAAGGGCGTCTTCGAGAGTTTCTTGGACGAGGACGACAAGACGTTCCGCGTGCGGAGCGTCCCGGAAGGGCGTCGCGGCAAGAAGGCGAAAACCTTGTGGCGGCGCGTCCGCGTCGACGGGGACGAGACGCTTGTGGAGGCCTCCTTGAAGTCGGGGCGCAAGCACCAGATCCGCGTCCACTTCGCCGAGGCGGGACACCCCGTCGTGGGCGACCGCCGCTACGGCCACGGAAAGGGGCGCGAACTCTGCCTCCGCGCCGTGCGGTTGAAATTCACGCATCCCTTCTCTTCGGAACGCTTCGTCTTCGAGGTTCCCGACAAGCCTTTCTTCACACGCTCTTCAAAGGAGGAAAAACAATGAACTGTGTTTTCTGCGCCCTCTCGTCGGGGGATTTGCCGAGTTTCAAAATCTACGAGGACGATGTCGTCTTCGCCTGCCTTGACGTGAATCCCTTCGCGGCGGGTCACGTCCTCGTCATGCCGAAAGTCCACGCCGCGACGCTGTTGGAAACGTCGGACGACGTGCTGAAGGAGGTCATCGTCCGCGTCAAGAAGATCGCCGAGCACGTTTGCAAGACGCTCGGATGCGACGGGTTCAACATCCTTCAGAACAACGGCGCGGCGGCCGGCCAGACGGTGCGCCACCTTCACTTCCACATCGTGCCGCGCCACGCGGGGGACGCGCTGTCCTTTGAGAACCACGAAGGCGACCAGGAGGCTCTCAAGGCCCTGGCGGCGAAGCTGTGTATGACGCCCACTGCCATGTGAGCGCGTCCGAGGGGGGCGTTTCGGAGCTCCTCGTGGGGCGCGACTTCTTCGGCCTCCATCCGTGGGAGGCGTTGAACCGCACGGAGGCGGATCTCGCCCGCGAGGTCGCCGCGCTCCGCGAGACGCTTCTCGCCCACCCGGAGGCGGG
>CAVEND010000156.1:0-3068 GCA_963616865.1 Faecalibacterium prausnitzii
CTCTACGTCGGCGCGGCGTCGTCCGTCTCCACCTGGAAGGGCGGCTCGTCCGGACTCTGGACGGACGCGACGAACTGGGACAACGGCGTGCCGCTCGACGGCAAGGTCGCGGTCTTCAACAGCGCGGTGCGCGTGGGCGGCGCGGATGACGCGGACACGGTGACGATCGGCGAAGGCGGGCTGTCCGTCGTCTGCAACGCGGACGTGACGGTCTCCACGAACGTGACGTTCACGGGCGTCGGCAAGCTGACGAAGGCCGGCGCGAAGATGCTGACGTTCGCCAACATGTTCGCGCTCAACACCTACTCGGGCGGAACGGAGATCCTCGACGGATACGTCACGTTGAGCGGCATTTCCGTCAATACGACCTCGACTTACATCGGCACGAGCCTCGGCTCCGGCCCGGTGACGCTTCGCCGTGCGGCGGGCCGCGAGTGCGCAATCAGGATGGAGACCTGCGTGACGCTGTCGAACGCGGTGTCCGTCCTCGGCCCCTACACGGCGAGCGCCGACAAGGAGAAATTCTACACGTTCCGCCTCAACAACGGCGCGAAGATCACCGGCACGATCACGGCGGCGGACGACATCAAGGTCGTGAACGCCTGGTCGCGCGGGAAGATCGCCGACGTCAACGCGCACGGGCACACGGTCTACTGCAACCCTGACAGCAGGAACACCCCGATCGAGTTCACCGGCGCGGTGGACGCGTCGTTCGAGAAGGGGGATGGAGGCAGCGGCCTCATCTACACGACCGGGCGCTTCACCGACCCGAACGCGAGCTACACGCTCCTCGGCGGCACGAACTACGTGGACGCGGCGGCGACGATCGCCTGCCGCGATGTCGTCGTGAGCAACGCGGCGAACGGCGTCTCGCTCCAGCTCAACGGCGAGGGCAACCTGAGCCGGAAGGCGAAGCTGAGCCTGTGGAACGGCGGCAAGCTGGAGGTGAAGAGCGGCGTCCGGGCCCGGGTCGCCGAGCTGTGGGTGGACGGCGTGAAGCAGCCGGACGGGACCTATCGCGCGTCGGCCGTGCCGGCGGGCGCGACGGTGACGGGGGCGAGCTTCACGGGCGCGGGCACCCTCCGCGTCGGCGACCTCGGCGCCTTCCTGATCATCCGGTAGGGAGGCGCGTCCCGCGCGATCGCCGGTAGGGCGCGGCGTCCTCGACGCGCCGCAATCGGTAGGGTCGCGCGTCCCGTGTGCCGTCGGTAGGGCGCGGCGTCCTCGACGCGCCGCAATCGGTCACGCGTTCCGCGCGATCGCCGGCTTCATGATTTGATATAATCTCGGTCGGATGATCGGGTTCTTCACAGGCTTTCTCATTTTCGGCGCGGCGGGAACGACGTTGGCGACGTGCGTCGTCGCGCAGCGGCGGCTCGTCGCACAGCTGGCGTCGCGCTTCCGGGCGCTGCCGAGGGCGCAGCAGGCGCTGCTCGTCTTCGCCGTCGGCGTCGCGACCGTCAGCGCGCAGAAGCCGGGGATGTCAACCACGGATTTCACGGATTTACAATCGACCCAAACCTCAATCCGTGATAATCCGTGTCAATCCGTGGACAATCACGAACAGGTTGAAAACGACCTCGTCCTTGTCCGCGTCGGGACGAATGAGGTCTTCGACTTCTCGGCGCCGGGCGGCGCGACGGTCGCCGAAAAGTGGCGGCGGCGCGGCGCGTCGAAGGACTATCTGCGATTGAACTTCGCCGACTGGTCTTTCCCGTTCGGCGGCGAGTTGTTCTCGAACCTCGTCGTCTTCGCTGGCGGACGCATTCGGCTCGCGCGCGACGCCGAGATTTGCCCCTTCGCGGCAAACCTCGGCATCGTGCCGGAGGCGAGGTGGCCTCTTTTAGACAGGATTAACAGGATTGACAGGATTGAAGCGGTTGGTGACGAAAGCCTTTCGTTGGTAGGGCGCGATGACCCCATCGCGCCGCAATCGGTAGGGCGCGACGTCCTCGGCGCGCCGCAAGACGAAGTCTCGCACAGCGCCCGCGAGGCACGGAGTGGTGGCGAGGTAACGGCAAAAATAACCCCCTCGCAGTTTTGGCACCATCTCTCGCCCTCGAACACGCTCGTTCTCACCTGGCAGAATGCGCTGCTGGAGCGCGAGACGGCGAACCCCGTCTCGTTCCAGGCCGAACTCTTCCCAAGCGGCAATGTCGTCTTCAGATATGATTTGTCGAGGGTAAGAAACGAGGGGCTGTTGACGAATGCGGTTGTTGAAGTGAAAGGACTGGAGGGACGGGAGGGACGGCAGGGACTGGAGCCAGGGGAAATCGCACTCTCTCGCTCGCTCACAAGTCTTCTTTTCAAGACCTCGAACGACCTTCTCTGCGACGCGGCGCGGGCGGCGTTCGACGCGACGCTCGGCGACCTCGACCCGCTCGCCTGCCCGCCCGGCTCGACGAACACGGTCTGGGAGCACGTCGTCTACACCGGAACGACGAACGGCGCGTTCGCCCTGCCGGAGTCCACGGAGAGCGTGGCGGTCTTGCGCGTGGCGGTCTCCGGCTTCGGACGCGGCGAGCTCGTCGTCGGCGACCGCGCCGTGCCGCTCGTGGGACAGGGAGAAACGCCTGCGGCGCTTAACGCGGAGGAAACGGAGGTGGGGAGGCACGGAGAAGAGGGGGTTGGAGTTTTAGACAGGATTAACAGGATTGACAGGATTGAAAAGACCGGTGCGGTTGTGCTTTCGGCTCTCACAAACTCAAATCCTGTCAATCCTGTCAATCCTGTCAAAAAAAACTATGACACGGAACTCTCCGCGTCTCCGAGTCTCTCAAATCTCCGTGTTGAAGCGCCGCAGGCCACAAACGAATGCCTCAGCAACCTCTCTCCACCTCAAGCCTCAACCTCCTCCTCACCCTCCACCTCCACCTCTCTCCTCCTCCCCATCCCTCGCGGACAGACGACGCCGCTTTATCTCCGCGCCGACGCGACTCTCGCCGTCTCGTTCTCCTCCGACGACTTCGCGTTCGGTTCGCTCCCAGACCTCGCGGCGTCGCGGCTTGTCGGACGCATCAACTTCCCGAACGTCACGGCGACGACGCCGTGCTTCCACGACTACACGG
>CAVEND010000157.1:0-1087 GCA_963616865.1 Faecalibacterium prausnitzii
GTCGGAATGACGACGACGGGGATTTTTGAGTCTTTCGTCGAGAGGACGATTTCACGGCCACGCACCTTGTTCGCTTTCTTGTCAAGCTTGATGCCAAGACCCGCCAAGCGGCGGATGATCCGCTCGCGAACCTCCGTCGAGTTCTCGCCAATGCCGCCCGTCAGGACAATCGCGTCCGCCCCGCCGATGATCGCGTGGTAGCCGGCGATGTAAAGCGCGGTGCGGTAGGCGAGCATCTCCAGCGCGAGCTCGGCGGCCTTGTCGCCCTTCGCGGCCTTGTCGCAGATGTCGCGGCAGTCGCTCGAACCCGTCAGCGCGAGAAGCCCCGACTTCTTGTTGAGAAGCGTGTCCATCTCGGCGGGCGAGAGTTTCTCCGCCTCCATGATCGCGAGGACGGCCGCCGGGTCGATGTTGCCGCAGCGCGTCCCCATGATGAGACCGGCGAGCGGGGTGAGGCCCATCGTCGTGTCAACGACCTCGCCGTGGCGGATCGCCGCGAGCGAGGAGCCGTTGCCGAGGTGGCACGTGACGAGGTTCACCTTCGAGAGCGGCTTTTTCAAGAACTTTGCCGCCGCGTGCGTGATGAACTTGTGCGACGTCCCGTGGAAGCCATACTTGCGGATGCCGAGCGTCTTGTAATACTTCGGCGAGATCGCATACATCGCCGCGCAGTCGGGCATCGTCGCGACGTGAAACGCCGTGTCGAAGACGCCGACATTCGGAACGCCCTTGAAAAGTTTCTCGCACGCCTCGACGCCGCCCAAGTTCGCGGGCATGTGCAGGGGCCCGAACTTGACGAGCTTCTTGACCTTCGCCATGTTCGCCTTCGTCATCGCGACGGAGTCCTTGAAGACTTCCGCCCCGTGGAGGATGCGGTGGCCAATCGCGTCAATGCCCTTCGCGTCCTCGCCCAGCTCGGCGACGACCTGGCGGAGCGCGTCCGTGTGGGTCTTAGGGCCCCCGCAGCCGATGCGCTCGATGACGCCCTTCTTGAGCCGCGTCTCCGTGGCCATGTCGAAGAGCTGGTATTTGAGGGAGCTCGACCCCGAGTTGATGACGAGAACTTTCCTGATTGCCTTTTTCATTG
>CAVEND010000157.1:1250-3060 GCA_963616865.1 Faecalibacterium prausnitzii
TTGATCGTCACCGTCGTCGAGTAGAGCGAGTCGGAGATCGTGTAGAGGTTCGTGAGTTTCGTCGCCGTCGCCGAATCGACGACATCGCCGCTCACCGTCATGACGGCCTTCGGCTTCGCCGCGTCGGAGTTGTCGATGACGAGCGAGGTGATGGCGACGCTCTCCGGGGCGACCTTGCGCTGAACGGCCGTGCGGATCGCCGCGATGGCGCTCGACGAGGAATCAGAACCCAAGCCCGTGAGCAGCGCCGCCGCGTCGGCGTTCTGGAGGAACGAGAGCGACGTCGCGGCGAACGCGGCCGACGCGCTCGTCGCGCCGTTGATGAGTTTCGCGTAGGTCGCCTGGTTGAGGACGAAGGAGCCCGACGTGTCGGCCTTCGCCTGCGCCGTCGTGAGGTTGCCGTATTTCGCGACTTCCCACGCATCGGGGAGGTTGTCGCCGTCGGTGTCGGCATCCTCGATCCAAATGGACGTCACGCTCGTGTTGACGCCCGCCTTCACCGAGACCGGCTTCATCGAGCAACCCCACGACTCCCAGTCCGCCTTCGCGAAGTCGCCGTCCGTGTCGATGTAGGCGCGGACGTAGTAGTCGCCCGGCGCCAACCCCGCGAGAACGACGTTCGCCGTCTCGTTCGAGAGGTTGACGAGCGAGGCCTTGTTGGTCACGATGACGCTCGCCGCCGGCACGCCGGAGAAGTCGGCCGTCTCGAACGCCTGGACGCGCACCTTGCCCTTGACGGAGGACGAGTCGGCGCAGTTGGCGAGGACGAGTTCAGGGCCGGGATACTTGACACACGCCGAGATCGTCCCGTAGCCGTGGCCGTTGAAGTCGTCCTGCCGACCCGTGTAGGTCGTCAGCGGCGCGGTCGCGCTCCAGCTGTCGGTGCGGAACTTCGCGTTGGACATGGAGACCGCCCACTTGTAGTTGCCCACCTGCGCGAGGATCTTGCCCTGCGGCGTCTGGTCGCCCACGGCGAAGTCGGCCGTCCAGCAGTAGTAGCCCTCCGCGTCAAGGGCGGGCGCGCGCTTCGTGTCGCTCTCGTAGACAACCGCCCCGCTCTCGTCGGTGATGCGCAGCTTGAACGCCGTGTAGGTGTTGTAGCCGTTCATCGTCCAGCGGAAGGTCGGCCGCGCCCCGTAGGTGACGACCGCGTTCAAGTCCGTCGGGACCTTGCGGGCGCTCTTCGCGTCGTAGATGCGCGTGAAGGCGACGTCGAGGACGCGGTTCGAGGCGACGGGGTTGACCGCGAGGAGGTTGTCGACGACGATCCGATACGCCATCGACGTGATGTCGCCGCTCGGGAACTTCTTCTTGAACGTCTCGTTGCTCTCAAGGTTCTGCAGCGTGTCCCAGTCGATGTCGAACGAGCCGTTGCCGATGAAGTCGCCCTCGTGGATGTAGGCGCGCGACGGCGAGGTCAGCCACTTGTCCATGAGGATGAGCGACTCAACGGCGACCTCGTTTGTGCCGAGGCCGATCTTCACGCCGTTGACCGCGTAGCGCGTGATGCGGACGCGCTGCTTGTAGCCGCCGCTCGGCAGATCCGTGACGGCGTTCGAGGAGGCCGACTGCGTGCCCGCGATGATCTGGATGTTGTCGCTGTCGTCGCCATACCAGTAGGCGCGGTCGCTGCCGCCCGTCAGGTCGAAGCGTCCGAAGATCGGGTGCGTCTCGGTGAGCTCGACGTCGAACGACGCGCCCGCCCAGCCGACGTCCACGCCGCGCACGACGCCGAAGAGCTCGCCCGCCGTGTATTCGCCGTCGCCGTCCTTGTCAACGAAGCAGACGAACGTGTTCTTGCCCTCGCGCA
>CAVEND010000158.1:0-3023 GCA_963616865.1 Faecalibacterium prausnitzii
GCGTCAGGCGAGTCCTCGACGCGCAACGTCGGCAGCGACGGGCCCCGCGCCATGACGACGAGTTTGTCGGCAAGCGAGCGCGTGAAGAAGATGACCTTGCGGACATCGCCCGCCGCACGGCGCACCGACCGCGAGCAGACCCACGCCACGACACCCACCACCGCCGCGAGGAGATGGAGTGCGCGAAGTCCAAAAATTCGATAGAGGATGAAGAGAAGTTCAAGTCCCAAAGGGCTTGCGGCTTTTTCGACCGACGGCGAAAATCTTTCATTCTCCGACGCGGGTTTCAGGAGAAGCGCGAGGACGAAAACGAGGGGAAGACCAATCCCCAAAACGAGGCCGAACGACGCGATGACGGGGAACGAGACGAACGCCAACGCGCCGAACCCCGCCACGCTCGTCAGCAGAGCGCTCAACGCCGAACGCATGGACGACGCGGCGGACGTGTGCAGGAAAACGGCGTAGTCGATGCCCATGCCGAGGAGGAGGAACGCCGCCAGCAGATGGAAGAAATTGATCGGCTCGCCGCGCCAGCCCAAGAGGCCGGCCAAGACGAGGAGCGCGAGGCACGACGGCAGAAAGAGGCGCACGGCCCGCGAACGGCAGAGGACGAGAAGGACGAGGAAGAGAACGACAAGCGAGAGGCCGAGGCTTTTGAGGGCTGAGCGCGTCCACGTGGCGAAGATTCCCTCCATCAAACCTTTTGGATCGAGGATCTCCGCCATCGGCAAGGGCGGCGGTGTCAACGAGGGAACGGACAGGGCATCCGCGAGCGACGCGCCATGCTCCGCGTAGAGCGTTCGCACGTCCGCCGCGACGGCGCAACGTTCCTCCAAGGACGGAAAGGCGACGCTCGGCTGAAACGAGGCGGCCAATCGCTCGGCCTGAAGAAGGTCGTTCGGCGGCCGGTAGAGCGCGGTCAAATCCGTCCTGACGCGGGCGCGGACAAGCCCCGCCATCGCCGCGCACACGAGAGCCACGGCGACGCACCGCGCCACCGTCCGCCACGCGGGCGGCAGGGAAACGACTCGCGCAGTCCCCACGCAAGACGCGCCCTTCATGGGATAGCACAGAAGGACGTAGGCGAACGCGGCGAACAGGCCGACGGCGAGGAAGAGTGCCACTTGCGCGAGGAGGAGAACGCCGGAGAGCATCAGCGGCACGAGGCTTATTTCCGTCGTCAGGAACGAGACGAAGAGGTTTTTGCGGACACGCGGCTTCTCGTTCTCGTCCGCCAAAAGCCAATGGAACGAGTAATCGATGACAAGGCCGAGGACGGTCGTCCCCATGACGCAAGCGAGAATGTGGATCTGCGGGAAGACGAGGAACAGGACGAGCGCGCCCGCGAGGGCCGACACACCGAGCGACAAGGCGAGCAGGGGCAGGAACCGCCACGACCGAAAGACGACGACCGCGAGAAAGGCGATGAAGAGAAGCGAGAACCAACTTAAAACCGAAATCTCCGTCTTGCTCCTCTCCGCCGACACCGCCGTATGGACGGGGGCTCCCGCCAACGCGACGCGCACACCGTCGCGCTCGAACGCCCGCGCCTCCTCGCGGAGCGCGGCGACCGCCTGAAGCGTTCCGTCAAGGCTCTCTTGCGTCGCCTTCGGAAGGACGCGGACGGCGGCCGCGCAGAAGAGGCCGTTCGTCGCGAGAAGAGGATAGCCCCCCGCCGTCACGGTAACATTGTCGCGTGGCGTCGAAAGCGACACGAGAAACGAGTCCGTCAGAAAAAACGGGTCGTCCTCAAATCCCAAAAGCGGCGGAACGGGCGAAGAGTAGAGGCGGCGAACGGCGCGGCGAAAAATCGTCTCGCGGCCTTGGGGCGTCGCGAGGAGGGTGCGCGTCTCGCGGGAGACGAGGCCGCTGCGGTGCGGTCTGAGGAAGTCGAGCGCTCCCGCGAGATCCGCCTTGAAGGACGGGCTCTCGCCCAATCGCGCCGCCACCGAAAGCGCAGAGTCCGCGTTGGGCGACGAGACGAGGATGGTGATTTTTGAGGACGAGCTTTCCCGCACGAAGGACGGAATCCGCTCCTCGGCGCGTCCCATCAGCCCGAAGAGGGAGGCCTCCAGTTCCGGCGGCGAGACGCGCCACACCGCGAGAAGCGCGGCCGCGAGGGCGACGGGGATGGCCACGCGGAGAAAGCCGCGGGAACTAACGCGCATCGCCGGAGTCCCTGAAGTCGATCACCGTTTCCGCGCCGTCGGCCGAGCGGAGCGTCGCACGGCGGGGCAACTCGCGCCCCGAGATGTCGATCTCCACGAAGAGGCGTTTCATCGCCGCGATCTTCGGCGTGAGTTTGAGCGACCACGAGCCCGATTCCCCGCCCTGCGCCTCCACGGCGAACAAGTCGTCGAACGATGTGCGCGACCCGGCGGCGAACGCATCGGTGCGCGCGCGGATCTCCCCGTAGAAGGGAAGATCCGAAAGCGGCTTCTCGCGCACGCCCTCGTCCGAGGCAAAGACCATCGCGTTCGTCGTCATCGTCACGGACGAGGCGAAGGGCGCGGTCACGCGCCAGACGATGCCGCTCCCGACGGCGCACGTGACGTCGCCCGACGAGACGAGCGGTTTGCGCGAGGCGGGGAGGCGGCGCGTCATCGTCCACGAGGCCGAGCGGCCGAGGGCGCGTTGAAAGGCCGTCGCCGCCGCGTCGAGGGGCGGTTGCGCGAAAAGGACGGACGAGGCGAGAAGCCCCGCGACGAGAAGAAGGCGGCGCATCGGTCAACTCCCTTCGACGAGGCCGCTTGAACACGCCCCGTGCGGATTGGAAAAGGAAAACGAGAAGCACCCCGGCTTTTGACGTGTGAGCTCGAACGTCACGGGCACAAAGGGGAGGACGACCTTTTGGAACTTGAGCCGCCGATACGTGGGCGTTGTCGGAAAATCGGGGAACGCCTGTTTCGCGAAATGATGAAGGAAGTAGAGCTGCGCGACGCCCGGCAAGACGGGGAAGCCGGGGAAATGTCCTCGGAAGCACTCCATGTCGGCGGGGAAGACGAGGTGCGCCACAAGTCTCT
>CAVEND010000159.1:0-2983 GCA_963616865.1 Faecalibacterium prausnitzii
CGAGCGAACGGACGAACGAGGCGCCGAGAATGAAAATCTGCCAGCTCATGCAAAGCCACGCCAGGACGATGGGCAGAAAGGCGAACGAGCCATAGAGCGCGGACGACTTGGCGATGCCCACTTGCGCGACGGCGCAGATCTTGAGCCACAGGCCGAAGACGAGCGACGTCGCCACGCCCCCCACGAGCGCGTGCTTCACGCGGACGCGGCAGAACGGCAGAACCCAAAAGAGGAACGCGAACGCCATCGTCGAAAAGAGGAGCGTCGTCGCGAAGCCGAAGAGGCGCGAGTTGAGGAGCCACACCACGCCGTCGGAGGCCCAGCGCGTCGCGTCGGCCGAGCCGAGCGTGGCGCGGGCGACCTCCTGAAGGGTTCGCAACACGGGCAGCGACATCGCGCTCATCGCCAAGAGCGGCAGAATGATGAGGATGCCCAAGTAGAGGAGGGCCCGCTTCCAAATCGGCCGCATCTTTGAGACGCCGAAGACGACGTTGAGGCTCGCCTCGACGGAGGTGAGCGTCGAGATGGCCGTCCAGAGCAAGAACCCGAAGCCGATCCAACCGAAAGTGCTGATGTCGAAGGACTCGATGCGCGCGAAGAGCGTGTTCGAGATTTTCCGCGCCGTCTGCGCGAACTCGGCGGCGGCGACGCGCTTCCTCTCGCGCTCGTCCTCGTCGCCCAAGGGCAGCGTCGCGAGAAGAGCCTCGTCCTGCCCCTTCTCGACGTTCTCGATGAGCGCGTCGATCCGCGTGTTGATCTCGGTCTTCGCGAACTGGTCGACGCGGCAGACTTTCGCGAGGACGAGGATGCAGCAGAGGATCGGCACGACGGCGAGAAGCGAATAGTAGGTCAACGCCGCCGCGTGCATGGGGCCCTTGCTGTCGAGGAAAATCTTGATGAAGGCGGGGACTTTACGCATGGGAACACGCCCCTTTCAACTCCGCGAGCGTGACGCGCCCGTCGTAGAGTGCCTTGCCGACGATGGCGGCGCGGAGGTTCGCTTTGTTTAGCGACTCCAACCGCTCGACATCCGCGCGCGACGACACGCCGCCCGACGCCGTGATGGAACACGAAGGCACTTCGTCGCAAAGGCGGGCGAGCTGCTCGACGTTGGGACCTGAAAGCATGCCGTCCGTCGCCGTGTCCGTGTAGATGATCGTCCCCACGCCCAAGGCGACGACCTCGCGGGCGAGATCGAGGGCTTTCACGGTGGATGTCGTGACCCAGCCGCGCGTTTGCACGAGACCGTCTCGTGCGTCGATGCCGACGGCGACGCGCGCGCCAAAGCGTTTGAGCGCGTCCGTCAAAAGTTTTTTGTCCTCCAGCGCGGCACTGCCGAGGATGACGCGGCTCGCGCCCGCCGCGACGACGGCCTCGATGGACGCGAGGGAGCGGAGTCCGCCGCCCACCTCGACAGGGCCTTGGAACGCTTCGATGATCTGCGCGATGACGGGCGCGTGGCGCGGCACACCGTCGAAGGCGCCGTCCAAGTCGACGACGTGAAGTTCCTCGCCGCCCTGCTCGCGCCAATCACGCGCTTGGGCGACGGGATCTTTGCCGTAGCGCGTGACATCGGAGGCGCGGCCTTGGCGGAGGCGGACGCACGCGCCGTCTTTGAGGTCGATGGCGGGAAGGATCGTCATAGGACGCCCTTCGAGGACGGCACGCCCTTCTCGTTCGGGTCCAAGGTCTTCGCCTGCCGAAGGGCGCGCGCGAAACTCTTGAAGAACGATTCGCAAACGTGGTGCGCCTCGTCGCCCCAAATCTGGCGCATGTGGATGTTGGCGCGCGCTTCCACGGAGACGGCGCGGAAGAACTCCTCGATGAGTTTCACCTCAAAGTCGCGCACGAACGCGTGCTTCATCGGCGACGACATGACGAGGAACGGTCGGCCGCCGAGGTCGAGCGACGTCTCGCACAGCGTTTCGTCCATCGGAATGGAGGCGAAGCCATAGCGGACGATCCCCTCGCGCGCGCCCAACGCTTCGTTGAGGGCCTTTCCAAAAGCAAGGCCGACGTCCTCGACCGTGTGGTGGTAGTCAACCTTCAAGTCGCCCGTCGCCTGAACCGTCAGGTCGATGAGCGCGTGCTTCTTCAGGAGCTCCAGCATGTGGTCGAAGAAGCCGATGCCCGTGGAAATCTCGCCCGCCCCCGAACCGTCCACGTCAAGGTCAACGACAATACTCGTCTCGCGTGTCGTGCGCTCTATTTTTGCCCGTCTCATAACAAAGAAGATTATACCGAAAAGTCGATGGTGAAGTCAAGAATCCCAAAAAGGAAGAAGGTCGGATTTCTCCGACCTTCTCCGCTTTTTGCGCTCGCACTTTTTACTCGGACTTGCCGAGGGTGATCTTCAGGCGGAAGAGTTTGAGCGTGTCGGTCGAGTAGATTCCGCTCGTGTCCGCGTTCGCATCCGTGATTTTCTCAACCGTCACCGTTGCGTTCGGATATGTTTTCTTGTAGAGATCCTTCACCGCATTGACGACCGTCGCTTCGTCCTCCTTGTCCGCCGTGATAATCGCGTTGAGATCCTCTTGCGTCGCCTTGAAGGCCGCTTTCGCCGTCTCGACCTCGCCAGGCGCACAGTTGAGCGTCAGCGCGTCGATGTTGATATCAACACCGGGGGTTGTGGCGCTCACATAGTTCGTCGCCCAGGTCCTCAGGTCAGAGACAGTGATGTTCGCAGCCTTGATGACCTCCAACTGATCATCCGCCACGACATCCGCGAGATCTTGCGTGTTAGGATCAACATCCGTCCACGTGCTCGGCGTGTTCTTCACTTCGACGGTGTAGAAGCCATCCTCACCCAGCACCGACTTGTAGCCAGAGGCGAGGAAGGTCGTGCAGCCATAATCATCGCCCGTGGCGGGGTTCTGCTGCGAGAACTTGCCGCCCTTGATGGTGATGAGCTGCGTCGCCACGTTCTCTTGGTTGACGGCCATGCCCTTGTAGCCAGCCTTATGCTGATAGTCTTCCGTCGTCG
>CAVEND010000160.1:0-2970 GCA_963616865.1 Faecalibacterium prausnitzii
ACAACGTGCCGGAGGAGCAGGTCTTCCAGCCGCACTGCTGGGGGCTGTTCGGGGCCTCGGACGACCCGACGGGCGCGGACTACCGGGCCTGCAAGAACTTCGGGCCGCTCTACGCGACGAACCGGTAAGCGACGACACGAGGCTTCACGATGGCGACATTCCAGTATATCGCGACGGATTCGTCCGGGCAGGAGGTGCGCGGCACGGTCGATGCCGGCGACCGCAATTCGGCGATTGCCTCGGTGCGGGCGCAGGGGCTCGCGCCGAAGGCGTTGGGCGAGGTGAAGGGCGCGTCGGCCTCCCCGAAGGCGTCGGGGAAGGCGGCGCGGCAGCCGGCGGCGGCGAAGAAGAAATCGGGTCTCAACACGGAGATCAAGATCAACATCAAGCTGCCGAAGTTCCTGCGCGGCAAGGTCAAGACGAAGATCCTCACCCAGTTCACGCGCCAGCTCGCGACGCTCGTCAACGCGGGGCTTCCGCTCATGCGCGGGCTGGAGGTCCTCAAGCGGCAGATGAAAGACCCGCAGATGCTGGAGGCCCTCAACGGCATCAGCGACAACATCTC
The DNA here is from genome assembly GCA_963616865.1 of Faecalibacterium prausnitzii. GTDB lineage: Bacteria > Verrucomicrobiota > Kiritimatiellia > RFP12 > UBA1067 > UBA1067. The sequence goes on from CAVEND010000160.1 coordinate 566, forward strand.
CGCCGGCGGCACGTTCTCGGAGTCGCTCACCGCCTACCCGAAGATCTTTGACAAACTCTACGTCAACATGGTCAAGGCGGGCGAGGCCGGCGGCGTTTTGGAAGTCGTCCTGGGGCGCCTCGCCGAGTTCGCGGAGAAGTCCGAGCGGATCCGGAACAAGGTCAAGGGCGCGATGATCTACCCGTGCGTCGTCCTCGTCGCGGCCATCGGCATCACGTGGTTCCTGCTCGTGATGGTCATCCCGAAGTTCGAGCAGGTCTTCAACGACTTGCTCGGCGGCGCGTCGCTGCCGGGGGTGACGGTGGCCGTCATCAACGCCTCGAAGTTCATGCAGGAGCACGGCCTCGTCATCCTCGCCGCGCTCGCGTGCGTCGTCGTCGCGTTCAAGCTCGTCGGCAAGACGGAGAAGGGCGCGTTCCTCCTCGACGCGCTCAAGCTCAAGATGCCCGTGACGGGGACGCTCGCCCAGCGCTCGGCCGTCTCCAAGTTCACGCGGACGCTCGGCACGCTCCTTTCCTCGGGCGTGCCGATCCTCCAGTCGCTCGTCATCACACGCGACACGACGGGGAACCGCGTCCTCTCGCAGGCGATCCAGAACGTCCACGACTCGGTGAAGGACGGCGAGTCCATGACCGCGCCCCTCTCCCAGTGCAAGGTCTTCCCGCCGATGGTGACGTCCATGGTGGAGGTCGGCGAGGAGACGGGTGCGCTCGCCGACATGCTCACGCGCATCGCCAACACCTACGACGACGAGGTTGACAACGCCGTCGCGGGCATGACGGCCGCCATCGAGCCGGCGCTCATCATCGTCCTCGCCGTCGTGGTCGGCACAATCGTCATCGCGATGTTCCTGCCGATGATCAAGATCATCTCGTCGGTGTCGGGCGCGGCGGGTTGACCCAAGGTGGCGCGGCCATGTCTCAACGCGACATCCTGGAGCTTCTCCGCGTTCTCGCCGTCATCGGCCTCGTCGTCGCGGCCGCCGCCGTGGCGACGCCCAAGGGGCGGTTGCCGCTCGTGATGCGCGGGCTTCTGAAGGTCATGCGCAAGACGGGCGCGGCGCCGGCGGCGGAGGCGCGGGAGGCATCGCCGGTCTCGCTCACGCGGCGGCTCGGCGCGTTCGCGCTCATCGTTCTCGCGGCCGCGCTGGCCCTCGCGCGTCTCGGTTGAAGTCAAGGAGGAAGTCATGAAAGTCAATTCGCAAATCAGGCGCGAGTCGTGGAAGCGGCTCTTCAGCGTGTGGTTCTGGCGGCTCGTGCTCGGCTCGGCCGTCATCGGCCTTGCCACGAATCTGCCCGTCTATTTTCTCCGTGAGTATCACGAAAGCCGCGAGATCGTCTCCGTCACCGACTTCCTCCGGCAACGGTTGGAGGCGTTGAGCCAGGGGATGGACTGGTCGCTGCCCACGCCCGAGGCGGTGCGCCAAATGTATTTGGCCGGCTCCTTGGAAGTGTTGGCGATGATCGTCTTCGGGGCGATTGCCGCCCTCGGCATGGTGTCGCTCTCCCTCTCCGCGTGCCGCAACCGGCCGTCGGGGTGGTTTCAGTCGGGGTTCAAGGGCTTTTTAAGGCCGCTCTCCGTCGCGTGGCTACTCTTTGTGCAGAACGTTCTCATCTCGCTGGGCTTTTTCCTCTTCATCATTCCCGGCGTCATCCTCATCTACCGCTACCGTCAGGCGTGGTATTTGAAGAGCGAGAACCCCGACTGGGGGGCGTTCCGCTGTCTGCGTGCCTCGGCGCGGATGATGAAGGGACGGAAGGTTCAGGCGTTTTTCCTTGACGCTTCGTGCCTCTGCTGGCTTGTCCTGCCGTGCGCCCTCATGGTCGCGGGCATCGTCCTCTTGGTTCACGGCGACTACGCGCATGACGCGCTCAAAGGCCTGATTGGCTCGTTGATTCTCCTTTTCGCGTATGCCGTGGCCTTTCTCGTCGGCCTTTGGATGCTGATTTGCCGTGGCACGTTCTATTTGGCCGTCAAGGCGGAGCAACCGGCGGAGGAGGGTGATGATTTCCCCCGAGACGATCTCGAAAATCCAAGCGCTGATGCGTGAGGCCTCGCTCTTCGAGGAGGATCTCGAGGAGCAGTTCATCCTGGGCTCGGGCCCCGGCGGACAGAAGACGAACAAGACTTCGTGCGTCGTCCGCCTCTCGCACGGCCCGAGCGCCCTCTGCGTCCGTTGTGGCGAGACGCGCTCGCGGGAGACGAACCGCTGGCTGGCGCGGCGGCTCTTGGCGGAGAGGATTCTGGAGGCCGAGCACAAACGCAAGAGCGCGGCGCGGGAGGCGCGTGAGAAAGTCCGCCGCCAGAAGCGTCGGCGGTCGCGGCGGCAAAAGGCGAAGATCCTCGCCGACAAACGCGCCCACGGCGAGATCAAAGCCCTGCGGCGTCGCGTCGACGAGTCGTGA
>CAVEND010000161.1:0-2956 GCA_963616865.1 Faecalibacterium prausnitzii
CGGACGAGTGCATCGGCAAGATCCTGCCGCGCCTCCTGGAGCTCGACGCGCACGTCCTCATCTTCGCCGACCACGGCAACGCCGAGCAGATGGTGGACTACAAGACGGGTCTCACCAAGACGTCGCACACGCTCAACCTCGTCGAGTGCTTCTACGTCGCGAACGACGCGCCGGGCGTGCGGTTGACGCCGCTCGCGAAACTCTCGGCCATCGCGCCCACGGCGTTGCAGCTTTTGGGGCTGCCCGTCCCGAGCGACATGACGACGCCCTCGCTTCTCGCCGGCAAGGAGAACTGGTCGAAGACGACCTTGAAGATCTGAGGATGTGAAAAGAGGCGCATTCTTTTTCGCGGCGGCCCTCTGCCTCGTCTCGATGCGGGCCGCGGCGATTGATGCGTCTGACAAATACCGCTCGCCGCGCAACCCGGAGCGCAAGATCCGGGCCTCGACGGAACTCATCGTCCTGCACACGACCGAGGCCGCCGAGCGCGGGTCGCTCAAGAAACTCTCCGAGCGCGGCGAGTGCCACTACTGCGTGACGGAGAAGGGGGAGGTCTACCGCATCGTGGATCGCGACCGCGAGGCGTTCCACGCGGGGCGGTCGATGTGGAACGGCCGGGAGGACGTCGACAAGTTCTCCATCGGCATCGAGTGCGTCGGCTACCACGACAAGCCCATGGGCGCGGCGCAGCTCGCCGCGATTGCGCAGCTCGTCAAGGAATTGAAGGGGATGTATCGGCTCGGCGACGCGGCCGTCGTCACGCACAGCCAGGTCGCCTACGGCGCCCCGAACAAGTGGCAGAAGAAGAAGCACCGTGGGCGCAAGCGTTGCGGGATGCTCTTCGCGACGACGACGATCCGCCGGTTGCTGGCCCTGAACAAGCGTCCGAAGTTCGACCCCGACGTCCGGGCGGGGCGGCTCGTGGTGGCGGACGAGTATCTCAACAAGATCCTCTACGGAGGCGTCGATTTCATGGCGAGGTTCTATCCGAAACCGGCGGAGACGAGGATCGAAAGGAAGACCGTCGCGAAAGCGGCCCCTTCGAAACCGACGGCCGCGCCGAGGACACGCGCCGAGTTGAAATCGCAGGGGTTCCGCTTGAAAGGGCTTGTCGGGGCGGGGCAGTCACCCATCAAGATCGTCGGTGAGAAGTGGAACGCGCCCGACACCTACTATCTTCTCCGCGACAAGGCGACGCCCGGCCCCGCCATCGACCCCAAGAAACTCGAAAAGGGGACGGAGATCTGGCGACGGGATTAGCCCGTTGACAGAGAAACATCAAGATGGTATATTAAACGCCTGTTTAAAAAATCTCTTTGATGTGACTATGACAAGAATCACAAAAGCCGTTTTGGCGTTTCTCTTCGTCGCGGGTTGCGCGACGACGCCCGCCGACCGCGAACGCGCCTCGGAGGAGATGCGCGAGCGCCTCGTCCGCGAGACGGCGGACTATTTCGCCGCGCATCCAAAGCCTCTCGCCTTCACGAACGCGCTGACTCTGGCGCGGGAGCGGTCGCTCAAATTGACGGAGCAGGAACTCGACGTCCAACTCGCGAAGATCACACGCGCGACCGCGTTCTCGACATTCCTCCCGACCGTCGAACTCGCCTACGGGCGGACGCTCGCCTCGGGACGCGCCTCCGGCCTCCCGCTCGGTCTTGGGACGCTGCGCACGGCGGGAACGGACATCGAGGGGATGGGGATGATCGTCTCGCAACCCGTCTTCACGCCCGTCGCGTGGACGCTCTTCGCCGAGTCGCTTTACGGCGTGCGCATCCGCGAGCACATCCGTGCGCGGGCGGAGCAGCTTCTCGATGTGCAAGTCGCCGTCCGCTTCCACGAGGCGGCCGTCGCCTCGCGCCTCGTGCGGGCGCGTGCGCTTCAGGTGCGGAGCGGCGAGGCGTTGACGAACCGCGTGGCGCGTCTCGCGGCGGAGGGCTACGCTTCTCCCGCCGAACTCGCACGCGCCCAGGCGCGTCTCGCCGCCGACCGCCACGCGCTCCTCCAAGCCGAGAACGCCCGCGTTCGGGCGCGGCAGAATCTCGCCGACCTCCTCCACTTGTGGCCGCTCGCCGAATTCGAGGTGGACGGCGAGAGCCTTGTGGAGGCGTTTGCCGACGAGAACGGCGCGTCGGCGGCGGGCGCGACCGATGTGGCGGAAGCCGTTTGGCAGGCGTTGTTGAACAGGCGCGACTTGCGGGCGGCCGACGAGACGCTGGCCTTGCGCAAGGCGCAGGTCATCGAGGCGTTGGCGGGGTTTCTGCCGAACATCGTCGCGGGCGGCGGTGGCGCGAGCTTCTCGCTTGAAAGCGCCGCGCTGCGCGGCTGGGCGGGTTCGCTCACGGGCGTGTGGTCGGTCTTCGGCGGCTTCCGCACGGTGCAGGAGTATCGCGCCGCCCGCGCCTTGCGCGAGGCGGAGTTCCGCCTGAACGAAGACAGGATGCTCGCCGTCGTCGTGTCCGTCGCGGAGGCGTGGCGGACGTTGCGCGAGGCGGAGGCCATCGAGGATGTCGCGGCGAAAGCGGAGGCCGCCGCGCGGCTTGACCACGACGAGGCGGCGCGGCGGTTTGACGACGGGCGCGAGACGATGGCGGGCGTTCTCGACAAGGCGACGACGCTGGACGAGGCGGAGGTCGCTCTTGTCCGTGCGCGATACGCAAGGACGCTCGCCGTTCTCATGCTCCGACAAGCCATGGGCTTCGACATTTTGCCCTTGTAAGGGAACGCTCGTTTGTGGTAAAATACGCGCCGTTTGCCGAAGGGTCGGCGAACGGATTTCTATGAAGGGAAAAGAAGGTATGGCCAAGGTGAAAAGGGAGAAAAAGGAAACGGTCAAGACGACGTCGGAGGTGGGCGCGAAAGCCGAAGACCGCCAGACGTTGAACCGCAATCTTGCGCAGATGCTCAAGGGCGGCGTGATCATGGACGTGACGACGCCCGAGCAGGCGAAGATCGC
>CAVEND010000162.1:0-2944 GCA_963616865.1 Faecalibacterium prausnitzii
ATGAAACTCTTTGGAACGATCACAGCGTTGGTGACGCCGTTCGCGAAGGACGGGTCGGTGGATTATGGGGCGTTGCGCGCGCTTGTCGATGAACAAGTCGCCGGCGGCGTCGAGGGCATTTGCTCGGTGGGGACGTCCGGCGAATCGCCGACGCTCTCGCACGAGGAGCACCAGCGCGTCATCGACAAGACCATCGAGTTCGCCGCCGGGAAGGTCAAGATCATCGCCGGCACGGGCGCGAACTCGACGAGCGAGGCCGTCTCGCTGACGAAGGCCGTCCTCGCGCACGGCGGGGCGGACGCCTGCCTGCAGGTGACGCCCTACTACAACAAGCCGAACGCGGAAGGGCTTTACCGCCACTTCATGACGGTCGCCGACTTGGGGCTTCCCGTCGTCCTCTACAACGTGCCGGGGCGGGCCGGGCGCGAGATTCCGCTCGATGTCGTCGTGCGCTTGGCGGCGCACCCCAATGTCGTCGCGATCAAGGAGGCGGCCGGATCCGTGGATCGCGTGAGCGCGTTGCAGCAGGCCGCGCCCGACCTAACGGTTCTCTCGGGGGACGACACGCTCGCGCTGCCGATGATGTCGGTGGGCGCGTCGGGCGTCATTTCCGTCGCCTCCAACGTGATCCCCAAGGAGATGCGCGACATGATCGACTTGGCGCGGCAGGGGCGGTTCGTCGAGGCGCGCGCCTACCACGCGAAGTTCTACCCGCTTTTCCGCGACCTCTTCATCGACGTGAACCCCGTCATGGTCAAGGAGGCGCTCGCCCTCATGGGGCGGATCGAGCGCGTCTTCCGCCTGCCGCTGTGCGAGACGGACGAGGCGAAGCGCGGCAAGCTCGCCCAAACGCTCGCGTCGCTGGGCCTCGTCAAGGCGTGAGATGGCGCGGAGCCTTCCAGAAAAACTCTTTCGGGGCGTCGTCCTCGTTCTCTTCGTCGTCATTGTCGTCGCCGGTCTCGTCCTCGCCTATCCCTCGTGGCAGCGTGGGCGCGACCTGCGCCGCCAAGAGGCCGACTTGCGCCGCGAGATCGAGGAGCGGAAGGCGGAGATCGCCCTCTTGCGCGAGAACCAACAGCGCATGAAGACGGATCCCGATTTCGTCGAGGCGATTGCGCGGCGCCACCGCCGCGTCTTCCCCGGCGAGATCGTTTTCCTCTTCGAGGACTGACCATGGCGAACGTGGGCCGGTTTTTCGTGGGTCTCCTCCTTCTGCCGGCGTGCGCGGCTGTCGCGTGCGCCTTTTTCGACGCGCTGATGTGCGCGTCGTCCTCGTCGCTCCACGTCAGCGCCGAGACCATCGCGCTCTTGGGCGGCATCGCATCGTTCGCCTTCGCGTGGGCGGCCCTCTCGCACCCCGTTCGGGCGTATGTCCTCGGGCACGAGCTCACCCACGCGCTTTGGGGGCTTCTCTTTGGGGCGCGTCCGAGCGATGTCCGCGTCGGGGCGACGGGCGGGAGCGTCCGTCTCTCGAAGTCGAACGTCGTCATCACCCTGGCGCCCTACTTCTTCCCGTTCTACACGTTTCTCGTCATCGTCGTCGCGCTCGTCACGGCGGCGTTCCTGCGGCCGTTGCCGTTCCTGCCGTTTTGGATGTTCCTCATCGGCTTCACGTGGGCGTTTCACGTCCTTTTCACGATTGAGACGCTCACCGTGCGGCAACCCGATGTCCGGGCCTACGGACGCCTCTTCTCGTGGACGGTCATCTTCCTCGTCAACGTCCTGATTGTCCTCGTTTGGATGGCCGTGACGACGCCGCTCACATTCCGTCAGTTGGGGGGCTTCCTCTCCGACCGCCTCCTCGGCTTTTACGGTGGGCTCTTTTCGCTTATCGCCTCCGGCATCCGCGCCCTCGTCTCTCGATTTTCGTCGGGCGCGTGATGTGCGAAGCGACCCCTATGAAATTTTGCCGTTGACTTTGCGAAAGTCCGTATGGTATAATCACGGATAGACAAACAAAAACAAAAAAAGGAGGAGTGTCTCGATGAAAGTCTCATTGCCTGCTTTGTTGCTGACAGGTGTGCTCTCGGCCGCCACCGCGTTCTCCGATGCGGCGAACACCGTCATTCTCTTCTCAACGCCCGGCCCTGACAAATATCAGGACAACACCACCGTGCAGGACGGCGAGTATTACGCGCTCGTGTGGACGGCCGGCGAGGATTTCGCCGGCTTCACCGCCGACGGCCAGGCCGCCAACGCCGAGCAGAAGGTCATCTACACCGCCTCCCTCGCCAAGAACGGCCGCTGCCCGCTGACGGCGTTCCAGATCGATTCGAAGGAAGCCCCCAACGGCGGCGTTTACAGCGTCTACCTCCTTGACACGCGCGCCACGACGACGGACTCCTCCTCCCTCGTCATCACCGGCACGTCTCTCGCCAAGACCTACACGTCAAGCGCGGAGTCGACCGCCAACGTCAAGACGGTCGCCACGGACAACACCGTGGCATCGGACGGCAGCGCGAGCGGCCTTAAATCGGCGGCGGCGAACATCGTGGACACGACGGGTCTCATCACGCCGCAGATCACCGGCATCAAGGTCGTCGATGGCGAGGTCAAGATCACCGTCGCGAACGTCTACCCCGGCGTCGCCTACGAAGTGAAGGGCGGTCTTGACCGCGCTTCGGCTGTTCCGACCGCCAAGTTCGCCGAAGTGACCGATGGCACCGTCGAGGTGACGGTTCCCGAACAGGATGCCAAGTTCTTCTCCATCAAACTTAAGTAAAGGGGTGATTACGATGAAACGCTCTCTCGCTCTTGCCTGTCTCTTTGCTTCCTCTCTCGCCTTCGCAACGGCGACGACGACCGTGACGAGCGGCAACACGTTCGGTGTTCTGCGCGTCGATGTCGGGACGGCCGATCAGGTCATTATCGCCATTCCGTGGCTTGAAGCCTCGACCGGTGACGCGGACATCAGTGTGACGAATGTCATCAAGACGGCGAATCT
>CAVEND010000163.1:0-2930 GCA_963616865.1 Faecalibacterium prausnitzii
AGCGTGTCGAAGAAGTGGTGCGCGAGGTTCTCGGCCGTCGTGCGGAAGGGAAGCGAGACCGTCCGCATGCCGTGCTTCTCCACGACCTCCGCGATCTCGCGCTCGCCCGGCGACGTGGCGTCGAACATGAAGGCGTGGTCGAAGCGCGAGACGATGAACTCCTCCGCGAGGGCCTTCAGCTCCTTGAAGTCGACGACCATGTCGTTCGCGTCCGAACCCGTCGCCGAGACCTCCACGCGATACGTGTGCCCGTGGAGGTTCTTGCAAAGCCCCTTGTGGTTCGTCAGGATGTGCGCCGCGTCAAAGCGGATCGTCTTCGTCGCGACAAGCATGGCTATCGGAGGAGGTTGAGGATTTCGCACACGAGGCGACCCGACCGGAAGAGCGACGCCTCGGAAAGTTTGTCGCACGTGTCCTCGTTCGTGTGCCAGAACGAATGGTTGGGCCCATAGGAGAAGTCAATCAAGTCAATCGCGGAATAGCCCGCCTCCAAAAACGGCACGTGGTCGTCCGTCAGGTGGAAGTCGGCGCACGCGACGAGATCCGCGTCGCCCACGCGACGCGCCGCGTGGCAGGCGATGCGCGCGAGCGTCTTCGTGCCGTTGGCGGGGATCGTGATTTTCAAGTCGCGGTCGCCCAGCATGTCGAGGCAGAGAACCGCCTGGACGGGAACCTTGTTCTCGCGCAGAAAGCGGACGGCTCGCCGCGAGCCCTGAAGGCCGTCGTTCGGCGCGTAGGCATTCCCAAGGCACTCCTCGCCGTCAAGCCACATCAAGATGACGTTGCCGCGCTCGGCGCGTGGCGTCCGTGAAAGCAAGTCGGCGAATGCGACGAGAAGCGCACTCGTCGAGGCGCCGTCGTTCGCGCCGGGGCAGTCGCCCTTCGTGTCGTAATGCGACAAAAGGACGACATAGCGGTTCGTGGGATTCGACGCGAACGTCGCGTAGAGGTTCGTGAAACGGCGTTTCCCCTCCGGCGTGTCCGCGACGAACATGTCGCGCTTCACATTCGCCCCGGCGGCGCTGGCGCGATCCAAGAGCCAACTCGCGGCGAGATGCCCGCGAATCGTCCCCGCCTCGCGTGGCGTGCAGTCGCGCACGAAGTCTTGCGCGACGGAGAGGGCGTGTGCCGCGTCGTTCGTCGTCCAGAGGAGCGCGGACAGCAGGAGGGGAGCGAGCGTCATTCGACCGTGACGCCCAGCATCGCGAGAAGCCGATCCAAGTCGTCGTTGTTCAGGAAGTCGAACTCCAGGACGCCCTTCGTGTGGCGGCCGTTGGCGTGGGTCATCCCCGGCGTCAGGCGGACGGCGCAGCCCGTGTGCTTCTTGAGCCTGTCAACGAGCGCGCGCACGTAGTCCTCCGGGAGGTCGCTCGCGCCACGCGGACGCTCGGCGACGGGCGCGTGGAGACGCGCCACACGCGCCTCCAAGGCGCGGACGGTCAGGGAGGAATTGACGCATTCGCGCGCGAGGATGATGCGATCCTTCTCGTCCTCCACGCCGAGAAGCACCTTCGCGTGGCCGGAGGAGAGGAGACCCGATGAGATCAAGCCCCGCACTTCGTCGGGCAGTTCCAAGAGGCGCACCGCGTTCGCGATTGTGGCGCGACCCTTGCCGACGCGCTCGGCGACGTCCGCCTGCGTGAGGTTGAACTTCTCCTGAAGCGTCTTGTAGGACAGAGCCTCCTCGATGGGGTTCAAGTCCTCGCGCTGCAAGTTCTCCGTCGTCGTCATGACGGCGGCCGTCTCGTCGTCGACCTCCTTGACGAGGACGGGGATCTTGCGCCAGCCCGCGAGCTGCGCGGCGCGGAGGCGGCGCTCGCCCGCGATCAACTCGTATTTGCCGGCACCGTTCTTGCGGACGATGGGCGGCTGGACGAGGCCGTTGTTCTTGAGCGACTCCGCGAGCTCTTTGAGTTCCTCCTCCTTGAAATCGCGGCGCGGCTGGTAGGGCGAGCGCTCGATGTCGAGGATGGGGAGTTCCAAAAGCGGGGAGGGGCTTGGCGCGGCGGCTTGCCCAGCGGCGGGAGCGGGCAACGTGGGCGCGGCGGGGATCAGCGACGAGAACCCGCGACCCAGCCCGTGTTTTTTCTTCGCCTCAACCGAAGCGGGGGCCTTTTGGGCCCCCGTCGCCTTTTTGAGAAAGGGATTCTGTTTCGCCATCGCCGCGCCGATCAGAAGTAGAAGTTTGTGATCGGGAGGACTTTGACGATGTTGTCCATGATGATGTTGACAAGGCCGATCTGGATGCCGGAGGGGCACTTCTCGGCGATGTTGAAGAAGCCGAGCTGAACGCCCTTGAGCTGATGGGCGAAGTTGATGCCGCCCACCTGGAAGCCCTTGACGTCGTTCGCCATGTTGAGGCCGAAGGCGATGTCGCCGCCCGTGAAGTCCTCAAGCGTGAAGTTGCAAAGACCCGCGACCTGGACGCCCGTGTAGCTCCGCTGGTGGGAGCCCATGAGGTTGATGTCAAGGCCCTGCATTTCCTGGCGCATGCTGAAGAGGCCGAGCTCGACGCCGTAGACGTTCGCGAACTCGATGTTCGCGCCGAGCGTCGCGTTGATGCCGTAGACATCCGTCTCGTTCCAGTTGCACAGACCCGTCAGGACGACGCCCTTCACGTCGTCACGTGTGCGCGTCGCGATGCCGGAGATGGCGAGACCCTGAAGCTTCACGTTCTCCATGTAGAAGAGGTTGACGCCGACGCCCTTCAGATCCCAGTCGCACTCCCAAGGATACGAGACGGGCGAGAAGAGGCCGATCTGAAAAGGCGTCCAGCCAACAGCCCCCTTGCCCTGCCCGGACACGTCATCCTCGGCGGCGAAAACGGAGGTTGTCGCCGCGAGGGCGAGAAGAACCACGGAAAGTTTACGAATGGACATAGGTTTCTAATCTCCTTGAATTTTCTGATGCGAGATATTTTACACTTTTAC
>CAVEND010000164.1:0-2923 GCA_963616865.1 Faecalibacterium prausnitzii
CTCTTTCTTCGCGAACTGCTTGTAGACGTTGCGGAGGAATTTGCGGGGACCGCCGAAGAAGCGAAACTCGTTGTCCGTCAGACGGATTCCCTTGTCGATCTTCTCGCGGACGAGACGCACGGTGCAAATCAGGTCTGCCAGCTGGAAGAGCTTGAAGCGTTCAGGCCTCACGCCCTGCGCGAATGCGACACGAGAGCCGAGACGCGCCGCGAAGGTGTCGCGGAGGAGATTCGTCACGGGCGCCTGTCCGCAATCGTAGTAGACCTTCACGACATCAGACGCAGAGAAGATGTCTTGGCTCTTCATGAGGAAGTCGTTGAGTTGCGCTTGAAGACGCTCGACAATCTGCCGCGAAGAGGTGACGAACTGTTTGTCGACGACCAGGCAATGGAAACGGAAGTCCACCTGTCGGGCAAATGTCAGCATCCGTGAGAAGATCGCCGTGCGCTTTTCGCGAGGGAAATACAGGTAGCCTTTCTCCTGGCGGATGAGCGGGCCGGCATGGAAGCAGAAGTCCGCGAGACCCATGCGAACCCAGTCGTCGTCAAGGCGGCGGATGAGGTCGGCGACCTCCGTCCGCTGGTCATGGAAGACAAGCCCGACGATATAGAAACGCGAAACGGTGTCGGGATGGAGGAACCGTCCCGATTCATCGACGAATACGCTGATCTTCTTTTCTGTAGCCATTCAATCCGCTTCAACAGTTCAACACAAACGGCGGGAATCGCTTCCCGCCGTCCGAGGCGAAGGTCCTCCTCCGCATCACATTTGATTCCACAGTGAGGTGAAATCAGTGCATATTGTATCAAATTCTCCGCCGCGAAAGCAAGGGGGGCCGCACGAAAATCGCGCCAAGCGAATCGCACCGCACGAACCTCGCCCTACTTGTCCTTCTTCGGATCGAACTCGATCTTGATGGGCTTGTCAGGAATGGCGTGGACTTGCTCCCAGATTGCTTTTTGGAACTCGTTGGTGGGGGCAGGAGCCCAGCCTTGTTGGCAGGCCGTGCGGTAGGTTGCGAGCGTCACGAACTTGAGTCCGCGCGCTTTTGCCGCGTCGATGAGCGCGTTGTGTCCCATCGGCCCCGGATCGGAGCCGAGGCGGTCGAGTTCGGCAAGCGTCGTGAACGGCGCGAACACGCTGAACGCATCGCCGCATCCGCCCGCACCGACCGCCCGCGCCGTCGCGTTCCACACCAACTTCGTAAGACGCCCGGACAACTTCGCCGCGTCGCCTTTCACCGCCGCCACGTTCAGCACCGCCCAGCGTCCGTCCGGCGAATCCATCAGGAACGGATACGCCGCGTCGTCAATCACCAGCACCGCCGCCGCAACGCCCGCCTCCCGCGCTTCCTCCGCCGCCCGTCGCCACGCCGCCTCACCACCGGGGAGGGTCGCGCTCCTGCGCGACCGCTCACTCACACCAACCGTCAGCGGTAGCCGCGAACGCAGACGCACCGCCTCGACCGCCGCCGCCAACGCCCCTGCTGGCAACGCCGCGCCCGCCTCGTCGACGACACGCAACACCGGGCCTTCGTATGCCTTTTCGACCAGCCCGCCCGACGGACGCGATGCCCGCCTCGCTCGGGAGGGTCGCGTTCCCGCGTGACTGCCGTTCGGGAGGGACGCGCTTGTCGCGACCGCCACACTCGACCGCCCGCTCGCGTCGTCACGCGGCCTCTCGACAGCACCCTCGCTGCTCACCGCGCCAATCGCGGCACACGCCGCCAACACCAGAATCAACCGTTTCATCGTCTTTGATTTCCTTATCTTCGTTTGTTTCCTACCGCCCCCGCACCTCCGGGATGCCGCGTGAGCGCAACAGTTCATTCGCTTTCTCCGCGAACTTCGCTGCCGCCTCGTCGCCGTCCGCCTCGCGCACCGCACGAATCTCTCGCAGAACCGCCAAGCGGCTCTCGCTCTGCATCTCCTGTTCGCGCTGACACTCCGCCAAGACCTCACGCACCGTCTTGCCCGCTTTCACCTCCTCGGCAATCACCTCTCGCGCTTCGCGCACGAGCGCCTTCAACTCGCGCACGTCGTCCGAATCGTCCGGCAAGTCCTCAATCGGCTCGGAGAGCGACTTCGCGAACTCGGCCTCGATGTCGCCGCCGAGCGGCAAGGGCGGCATCGCCTCGCCGGGACGCGTCGTGACGACCATCGCGATGAGTTGATCGCTCGGACGCTTGAAGACAGGCTTCGGCAGCGAGATGTCCTTCACCGTGCGCCCATCGGCGAGACGGAGGCGTTCAATGACCGCCCCATCGGTGTTCGTCTCGGTATTAAGAACCTCGGCGACGGCAACGCCCATCCATTGGCGCGTTGTCGCCGTCTCGTTCGTCTGCGCGGGGAGGGTCGTCGCCTCGGTAGGGTCACGCGTCCCGCGTGACCGCTCGCCCACCGTCTGTCCTTTGTCGTTTGTCCTTTGCCCTTCGCGAGAAGGGACATCAGGGACGACAGGGACTTCAGGGACGGAAGCCCGACTCCCCGCAACGAACCACCACGCCAGCCCCCCGCCGACCACGACAACCGCGAGCGCGACAAGCCCTCGCACGAACGCCTTGGTAGGGCGCGACGTCCTCGGCGCGCCGCCCTCGCGGGAGGGTCGCGCTTCAGCGCGACCGCACACGCCCGGTAGGGTTCGCGCACCACGCGAACCGCCCACGCCATCTGACCCATTCCACGCCATGTCACACCTCGCTCATTTTGATTTCAAGGACAACCGACAACGGACAAAGGACAACCGACCGCCTAAAAAACGAACCCGCCCGATTCCTCGGACGGGCCGTTTCCGGGAGGGTCGCGCTTCTGCGCGACCGCTCCCCCGCAAGGACGCGCTTACGCCCTCTTCCGGCGCAACGCCAGCCCCGCGAGGCCAAGCGCCATCAACAGCCCGCTCGTCGGCTCCGGGATCGAACCCGCGA
>CAVEND010000165.1:0-2918 GCA_963616865.1 Faecalibacterium prausnitzii
AGCCTTTTCGTGCTTGGACTATAGGCTTTTATGCGACCGGCGGAGCAGGGATGCTCAGTCCATTTTACTCATTTTGGCTCGAACTGGGGGATGGTTCGCAGGCCCAGGTTGCGGAGGGCGTCGTTCCTGGACTTCCATGTCGCGGAGTCGGTTTCCCTTTCCAGTTCGCGGCGCGTGCGCTCGTAGATCTGCATTTCCTGTGTCGTGCGCTCGTAGAGGCGGCGGCCGAACGACCGCATCGTGCCGTTGCCGTTGGCGAGATACTCGCGCAGTTCCTCGCGCATGCCGTTGACGATCTGCTTGAGTTCGGTCACTTCGCGGCTGTCGGCGGGGTCGAGCGGGATGTCGGCGGCGAGCGTTTGCTCGAGGTTGGTGACGACGGACTGCGGCATCCGTCGGAGTTCGATAGCCGACGTGCCCTTGGGACACATGAGCCGTCCCGGCTGGGCGAACCACGCGAGATAGCGGTCGCCGGGGCGCGGCAGGACGGACTCGAACTTGCCGCGCTCGAAGTCCTCCATCACGACGGGGTCGCCGTAGATCTGGTGGCGGGGGGCGGCGGTCGGTGTGCCTTGTGCCTTGTGCCTTGTGCCGTGTGCAGAGGAAGACGATTCGCCGGCGCGGAACGCGACCACGGCCGCAATCACCGCACAAAGCACAAGGCACACGGCACAAAGCACAAACACGCGCTTGCGGACGCCGCGCGTCTCGCCGTTCGCCTTGGATCCGTCGGCGGCGGTTACCTTGATGGCCTTGATGCCGCGTTGGCGCAGGGCGGCGAAGACGTCCTCGCGGCACTTGGCCTCCATCGAGGCCTCGTGCCGCTTGCCGTCAGGCGTCTTGTAGGCGTAGGCGAACTTCACCGCTTCGCCCCGCTCACTCCGCGACTTTCTTCGTCTCGGGCTTGATCCGGATCGGCTTCGCCGGCAGGGCGTGGATCTCGTCCCAGATCGCCTGTTGGATGGCGTTCGTCGGGGCCGGTGCCCAGCCCTGTTCGCAGGCGCGGCGGTAGAAGGTCTTGATTTCCGGCGTGACGCCGTAGGCCTCCAGTGCGTCGCGGCTACGCTGGATCACGTCCACGGGCGCTGACTCGCCGAGGCGGTCGAGGTCTTCGGGCTTACGAACGACGCCCATCAGCGAGCCGGGGTATTTCGAGTTCATCGCGCCCGAAGCCGCGTAGAAGGCGCGGGTGAGCTGCTTGCGCATCCGCCCGTTCCTGAACGCATCGTTGGTGGCGCCCTTGACGACGGCCGAGGCGTTGACGATCGCCCAGCCCGCGTCCGGCGCGACGAGCACCATGTTGTCGCACGCGTCGCACTCCGTCACGAAGATCGCGATGTCCGCGCCGAGCGCCTTGAGCTTCTGCGTGGCGTTCGCGGGCGTCACCTTCTCGCCGGAGTCGGCGACGCACGCCACGTCGTATTTGAACTGCCGCGTCACGGACGCGATGACCGCCTTGATCTCGTCCTCCTTCACGGCGGACTGCCCGTTGACGAAGAGGATGCGTCCCTTCTGCGAGCCGGGCTTGATCATGTCGCCGCCGAAGTGCTCCAAGCGGTTGCGCATGACCTCCTGGCGGCGGACGGCCTTTTCCTCCTCCGTCATCTGGTTGTAGGGCTTGTTGCTGCTGAACGGCTTGGCCTGCGCGGTAACTTCGGCGCAAAAGACCAACGCGACAATCATGAGTTTTTTCATTTTACTTCCTTTCTTCCGCCCTGCGGGCTTCGTTGATGAGAACCTGGTGGCGACGCCTCAGGATGGGCGTCGGGGAGAGCGGCGCGATGCCTTTCTCCTCCAGCATCCTGTTCGCGGCCTCGAAGACGTCCGCGACATCTTGGTCGGAGTTCTCGGCGTCGCGCACCTGCTCGTTGATGAGCGTCTGGATTTCGCGCTTGTATTGCGAGAGGCGTTGGAGCTCCTGTCGCGTCTCCTTCAGGATCTCGACGACGTCCTCGCCGTTCTTGACGCGCTCGACGAGCTCCTTCTTCGCCTCGATAACCTCCTCCTTGATGCGCCTGTCGCGCTCGGAATCGTCTTCGGAAATCTCGATCTTGTCGATGAGCGCGTTCGCGAGGTCCTTGCGGAGCATGTCGTAGCGCGGCGTGCCGACGAGCGTCATGCCCGGCTTGACGGTGAGGAGCGTCGCGATTTCGCGCTCAACGGGGTGGTTGAACTTCGGGATGTTCGACTTAGTGGGGGACTTGATCGCGCGCTCGCGGTCACGCGGGTCGAAAACGCGCATCCCGCCCGGATGACGCCAGATGCCGCGCTCATCCTGGTAGGCGTCCGGCGGCGGCCAGTCCTTCTCCGTGCGCCCGGTCTTGACGGCGTTCGTCGTGACTTGTGCGGCGGGCGGCGCGTTGGTGACGGCGGGGACGACGGTGGTTATCGCGTCTCGTGCCTCGTGCTTCGTGCTTCGTGCAGGTGGTGGAGGCGCGGATCGAGTAAAATACCACACTGCCGCGCCGCCAAGCGCGACGACGATCAGCCCCGCGAAAAGGCCGTGCGTCGTGCCGCGAGCCGCACGCTTCGTGCCGTGCGTTTTGCACGGTGTCGACGCGCCTCGCGCTTCGTTCTTTGTGCCACGAACGCTGCTGTCCGAGGCCGTGTTAGAACCGTTCCAGCTCATATCAAGATCCTTGTTTTGTCCTCGCGTCAAGCCAATCGCCGAACCGTTCGGTGCGGCATCGAGACGAGACCTCAATGAAACGTCCTAAATTATACTATATTTTGACAACGCCGTGTGAAACTCGTGCAGTGCAAGCACGCGGCTCACCCTCGCGCCCAAGGGGGCTGATGCTCGACGGCACGAGAATTGCCACTTGTCGTCTGCACTTTGCGGCACGATTTCTGACATAATCGAAGCCCAATGCGCCCACAAAAAGGCCTTGCCCATAACGTTCAAACATTGTCGGCTA
>CAVEND010000166.1:0-2856 GCA_963616865.1 Faecalibacterium prausnitzii
TCGTAAAGCGCGGCGACTTTTGCGATCTCGTCGGCGAACAGCCCCCTCTCCTTCAAAAGGCGCACCTTCTCCGCCGCGATGATGCCGTTGCGCAACTCCAGAAACCGCCACGAGGGTTCGCCCTTCGGGTAGCAGAGGAACGTGTCGCCCGCCTGCCACGCGCCATACGAGCCATCGAGGACGGGATTCTCCGGCCAGCTGTTCCACGCCCAGCGCAGGAAGCCGTCCAGCCCCAGGAAAGCGGGCGACGCGCCGCACCAGAACGATTCGTCAGGCTCCGAGGCGAGGAACGTGTTGGGGGCGGCGGGGTCGCAGCAGACGTAATGCGTCGTGACGAGCCCCCGCGCCCGACGCTCCGCCGCCTCGGCGAGGAACTCCGGCGTGACGCAGTTCGCGAGGAGGATCTGCGAGTAGACGTCGATGGCGATTCCCTGGAAGTCGCTCGGCTTGCGGTTGCCCGCCATGGAGATGCGCATCCCCGGCGCGTGCTTTTGGACGAACCGCGCCACCTTCGCGACATCCTTGGGGCTGCGCTCGTCCATCGCCATCAGCGTCTTCTCGAACCACCCCTTCTCTTTCAAGTGCGCGGCGAATTTGTCGAGGAAGGCCCCCCACGTTTTCTCAAGTTGTTCCTCGTCAATCGTCTTGCCGAGCGTCCACGGGCAGAGCGAATAGCACGAGATGTCGGGCCCCAGTCCGCAGTCGAGGCAGAACTGGACATACTCGTCGAAGAGGCGGAAGTCCCCGTCCGCGACGAGCGAATGGTAGGCGTCGCGGCATTGGTGATCCCACGGCAGATCAATGATCGGCACGGTGATCGTCTTCTGCCCCGCCGTCGCGAGAAGTTCGTAGACGGGGCGCATCGCCTCGTAATGCGCCTTTGAGAACGGCTCGACGCCCGCGACGCGCGCGACCGCCCACGGGTGCTGCCAAATGTCGAGGTAATACCGCCACGCCTTGGCGGGCGGCAGTTCGCGGTCGAGAACCTTGACGCGCATCATGCCGCACGTGTAAACGCCCGGCTTCGCGTCGGCGGGCGCGGCGACTTCCAAAACGCGAGGGCCCAAGCTCCCGACCCAACCGTCCCACGACACGCGGTCACAAGTCTCGACACGCTTGAGGCTGTCGGGCGTGGGCGCGAACTTGACGCTCCGCAACGTCCCGCGACGGAGGGAAAGCCCCGGCGGCGTGTCGCCGAGTTCGCAAAAGTCGGGGACGCGCACGGCAAGAGTCTCGCCGCGCCACACCGTCACGTCAAAAGTCCGCGCCGCGACGGGCGCCGCCCACAGAACGGCGAGAGCCGCGAGCGCGTTCATCGAACAAAAAGGGACACATCGCATCAGAAACCTCCTTCGTCTTAAATGGCAAGCCGACGAAAAAGCGGAGACCCGAGACCAAGCCCGAATCCCCGCTTTTTTGTTCCGTCGAAGAAACGGCTTACTTCGCCTTCTTCAACTCGTTCGTCACGTCCGCGAGCACCTGGCGCAGAGCCTTCGGGACGCGGTGCGCCGTCTTGGAGGACTCCTTCGAGTCCTTCGAGGGCTTCGCGTCATACTCGTCGTAGGACGCGCCGATCGTCTCGATCTCCTTGAGCCAGCCCTTCTTGTCGACCTTGAGGATCTCCTTGAGGAACTTCTCGTTGACCGTGTCGCGACCCGTGTTGTTCGCGAGGTCGATGTCGGCGGGCTTCGGGAGGTTGCCGATGGCCGTCTTCTGGCAGCCGACCTTCCCCTCGATGCGCTGGCAGATCCACTTCAGGACGCGCGAGTTGTCGCCGAAGCCCGGCCACATGAACTCGCCCTTGTCCGTCTTGCGGAACCAGTTGACGAAGTAGATCTTCGGCAGCTTCGTCGCGTCGGCGGAGGTGCGCTCCATCTCCAGCCAGTGCTGGAAGTAGTCCGCGACGTTGTAGCCGAAGAACGGCAGCATCGCCATCGGGTCGCGGCGGACCTGGCCGATCTGGTCGGAGATGACCGCGGCCGTGACCTCGGAGCCGGCGGCCGAGCCCATGAACACGCCGTGCGTCCAGTCCTTCGCCTCGTTGACGAGCGGGATGGTGGACGGACGGCGGCCGCCGAAGAGGATCGCGTCAATCGGCACGCCCGTGGGCTTGCCGTTGAACTTGCCGTTGAAGCCCTCCTTGTCGAGGACGGGGCAGTTCTCCGCCGGCGCGGTGAAGCGCGAGTTCTTGTGCGCGGCGACGTAGCCGGAGGCCTTGACCTCCGCCTTGGTCATGCCGGGCTTCGGGCCCATGCGGCGCTTGTCGTCCACGCAGCGGTAGCAGGGGTTGCCCTTCCAGTCCACGCCCTCAAGCGGCGCGTCGACGCCCATGTCCTCCCACCAAATGTCGCCATCGGGGGTGAGGACGACGTTCGTGAAGATCGTCCCCTTCTTGCAGGACTTCAGCGCGTTCGGGTTCGAGTCGTTCGACGTGCCCGGCGCGACGCCGAAGAAGCCGTTCTCCGGGTTGATCGCGTAGAGGCGGCCGTCGTCGCCCGGCTTGAGCCACGCGATGTCGTCGCCGATCGTCTGGAGCTTCCAGCCCGGGAGCTTCGGGAGCATCATCGCGAGGTTCGTCTTGCCGCAGGCGGACGGGAACGCCGCCGTGACGTGATACTGCTTCTTGTTCGGCGCGGTGAGCGTGAGGATGAGCATGTGCTCGGCCATCCAGCCCTCGTCCTTCGCGAGCTTCGAGGCGATGCGCAGCGCGAAGCACTTCTTGCCGAGGAGGGCGTTCCCGCCGTAGCCGGAGCCGAACGACCAGATCTGGCGCTCTTCCGGGAACTGGGTGATGAACTTGTCCTCGATCTTCTTCGCGCACGGCCAGGCGACGTCCTTCTCGCCCTTCTTGAGCGG
>CAVEND010000167.1:0-2840 GCA_963616865.1 Faecalibacterium prausnitzii
GTCGTCGCTCTCACCAAGCGGCGAGATATTAAGAGTCGACGCGGTGCTTGAACTTGCCCCTCCGCCACCGCCCGCCGCACTAAGCACTAAGCACCAGGCACTCTTCGCACTTTTCCACCTTTCCTCTTTTCTCACCGTCCGACAGACCCCAACATGAATCCCGCTCTTATGGTATAATATACTCAATATGAGCGAGGTTTTAGAAGAAGAGGTCAATATCGCCGACGAGATGTCGCGTGACTACATCGACTATTCGATGAGCGTCATCGTCGGCCGCGCGCTGCCCGACGTCCGCGACGGCTTGAAGCCCGTCCACCGCCGGTGCCTGTTCGCGATGCACGAGATCGGTTGCGGCTGGAACGCGAAGCACGTCAAGTCCGCGCGCGTCGTCGGCGACGTCATCGGTAAATACCACCCGCACGGCGACTCGTCCGTCTACGACGCGATCGTCCGCCTCGCCCAGGACTTCTCCCTGCGCCTCCCGCTCGTCGACGGCCACGGCAACTTCGGCTCGATTGACGGCGACCCGCCCGCCGCGATGCGCTACACGGAGGTGCGCATGCAGAAGGCGGCCGGCGAGCTCCTGGACGACCTGGAGAAGGACACGGTCGACATGATGCCCAACTACGACGAGACGCTCAAGGAGCCGACCGTCCTCCCCGCGAAGCTGCCGAACCTCCTCTTGAACGGCTCGTCCGGCATCGCCGTGGGCATGGCGACGAACATCCCGCCGCACAACTTGGGCGAACTCTGCGACGGCATCGACTTCTACGTCCAGCACCGCGACTCCTGCACCATCGACGAGCTCATGCGGTTCGTCAAGGGCCCCGACTTCCCGACGGGCGCGACGATCTGCGGCCAGAACGGCATCCACGCGATGTATAAGCTCGGCCGTGGCCAGATGACCGTGCGCGGCAAGGCGGAGGTCGTCACCGAGGAGAACGGGCGCGAGAAGATCGTCATCACCGAGATCCCCTACGGGGTCAACAAGTCCGAGATGATCAAGCACATGGCCGAGCTCGTCAAGGAGAAGGTCATCGAGGGCATCAGCGACATCCGCGACATCTCCGGCGGCCACACGAAGGACAAGAAGAGCGCGTCCGACGCGAAGGCGACGCTCGGCCGGAAGCTGACG
This sequence comes from Faecalibacterium prausnitzii, assembly GCA_963616865.1. Taxonomy (GTDB): domain Bacteria; phylum Verrucomicrobiota; class Kiritimatiellia; order RFP12; family UBA1067; genus UBA1067. The sequence goes on from CAVEND010000167.1 coordinate 1,136, forward strand.
GAGGACGACATCTGCATCGTCATCGACCTGAAGCGCGACGCCATCGGCGAGATCGTCCTCAACCACCTCTACAAGCACACGCAGCTGCAGACGACGTTCGGCGCGTGCCTGCTCGCCATCGTGGGGGGCCGCCCGAAGATCCTCAACCTGAAGGACTACTTCGCCGCCTACGTCGGCCACCGCTTCGAGGTCATCACGCGGCGGACGCGCTTCGACCTCGCGAAGGCCCAGGCGCGCAAGCACATTTTGGACGGCCTCCTCCTCGCCATCGACAACCTCGACGAGGTCGTGCGCATCATCCGCGCCTCCAAGACGCGCGACGAGGCGAAGGCGACGCTGCAGGGCCGCTTCGGCTTCACGGATCTCCAGGTGAACGCCATCCTTGAGATGCGCCTCTACCAACTCGTCGGCCTCGAGCGCGACAGGCTCGCCGCCGAGCTCGCCGAGAAACTCGCGGCCATCGCCTCCTACGAGGCGATCCTCGCGGATCCCGAGAAGGTCTACGCGATCATCCGCGCCGACCTCGCCGACCTGAAGCAACGCTACGCGGGGCGCGAGGACGCCGCGCGCCGGACGGAGATCGTCGCGGACGCGAACGAGGTCTCCGTCAAGGATCTCATCGCCGACGAGCCGTGCGTCATCACGCTCTCCAACCGTGGCTACGTCAAGCGCGTGCCGCTCACCGAGTATAAGGAGCAGCGGCGCGGCGGCCACGGCGTGAAGGGCGGCCAGGTCAAGGAGGAGGATTTCGTCCGCCTCGTCTTCGTCGCCGAGACGCACGACGAGCTCATGTTCTTCACGAACACGGGGCGGCTCTTCGTGAAGGGGGCGTATGAGATCCCGGAGGCGCCGCGCACGAGTTTCGGGCGGCCGCTCATCAACCTCCTCAATTTGCAGGAGGGCGAGCAAGTCCTGCAGCTGCTGCCGATCCGCTCGTTCGAGGGCGACGTCGACGTCTTCTTCGCGACGCGCTTGGGCACGGTCAAGAAGACGCTCTTGGGCGACTACCAGAACGTCAACAAGTCGGGCATCCGGGCGATCAACGTCGAGGAGGGCGACGAGCTCGTCGCCGTGCGGCTCGTGAAGCCCGCCGACGACGTGCTGATGCTCACCAAGGACGGCCGGGCGATGCGCTTCGCGGCGACGGACGTGCGGCGGATGGGGCGGACGGCGACGGGCGTTCGCGGCATCCGTCTGCGCGAGGGCGACCGCGTCGTGAGCTTCGACGTCGTGGACGACGCGAAGACTTTGTTCATCGCGACGGCGAATGGCTTTGGCAAGCGGTGCGCCTTCGCCGACTTCACGCGGCACGCGCGCGGCGGTCAGGGCATGATCGGCATCAAGGGCGCGGATCGCAACGGCGAGGTCGTCGCGGCGCACGCGGTCTCGGAGGACGAGAACGTCATTTCGATGACGAGCGACCAGCAGATGGTGCGCAGCGCGGTTGCGGCGTTCCGCGTCCAAAGCCGCGTGGCGCAGGGCGTGAAACTCGTCCGCCTCTCGCCGGGGGCGACGCTCGTCTCGGTGAGCGTGTGCGAAGGCGCGGATGCGGACGAAGCTCCTGCCACCGACGAGGCAACGTCTGACGAGGCGACACCGCCCGCCGACGAAACGCCGACCGAGACTCCGACAAATTCTTGATAGACAACAAAAGAGGAACAAACAAATGAAAAAACTGCTCTCCCTCGCGTGTGCGCTTGCCTTG
>CAVEND010000168.1:0-2775 GCA_963616865.1 Faecalibacterium prausnitzii
ACTGGGATCGAACCAGCAACCTTCGGCTTCGGAGGCCAACGCTCTATCCAATTGAGCTACAGTCGCGACAAGACGCGCGCGCCGACAGCGCGGCGAATTGGCGGAGGGAGGGGGATTTGAACCCCCGGTACGGAGATTAGACCGTACGACGATTTAGCAAACCGCTGCCTTCAGCCACTCAGCCATCCCTCCAACGTGCTTTCTTGAATAGTATATCAAATCCGCTGTTCGCCGTCAACAAAGACCGCCACGGGTTTCCACGTTTTGGGATTGATGACGACGAGGTCGGCGGCAAAGCCCTTCTCGACCTTGCCGAGCGTGTCGCCCCAGCCCTGCTCGATGGCCTGGTTCCACGAGGTCGTGCGCACGAGATCCTTCAAGGGGATGCCCGTCACATCGTGGACGTTCTTCAAGCCCATGCCCATCCAGAGCGTCGAGCCCGCGAGGTTGCCGCCCTTGACGAGCCGCGCCTCGCCGTTCTCCAGCCGGACGTCAAGCCCGCCCATCGTGAAGGAGTAGCCGTCCTTGCAGTGCGAGCAGCGCAGGGAGTCGGTGATCATCTGGACGTGCGCGAGGTTGCGCCGCGTGAAAATGAGTTTCAGCATGTCGGGGCAGAGGTGGATCTTGTCGCAGATGACCTCCGTGTTCAGATCCTCGATGAGGAAGCCCGCGCCGACCATGCCGATCTCGCGGTGGTGGAGCGGCGTCATCTGGTTGCAGAAGTGCGTCATGTGGCGGAGCCCGTTCTTGTAGGCGCCCATCAAGTCCTTCAGCTTCGCGCCCGTGTGTCCGCAGCTCGGGACGACGCCGAGCTTGAGCATCGCCTTCGCGAACGCCGCGCCGCCCTCCGCCTCGACGGCGTAGGAGATCTGGCGCACGGGGAAGACCTTGTGGATCTCCTTGACCTCCTTCACGTCCGGCTTGCGGACGAAGGCGGGGTTCTGCGCCCCGCAGCACTTCACGTTGATGAACGGGCCCTCCAAGTGGATGCCGGGGACTTTCGCGTAGGGCGCGCCCGAGTCCACGTAGTTGCGGGCGTTCCGCGCACACGTCATCAGTTCCTCGTGCGAGACCGTCAGCGTCGTCGGCAGGAACGTCGTCACGCCCTCCTGAAGCTTGCCCTCGGCGAGGCGGAAGATCGCCTGCGGGTCGGCGTCGCAGAAATCGAACGTCTGCGCCCCGTGCGTGTGGACGTCGATGAACCCAGGCATCAGATACTGCCCCTTCACATCCACGACGGTCGTGTTCTTGTCGGCCTTGACGGCCGCCTTGCCGCCGCGCGCGACGGAGCGGATCTTCCCGCCCTCCAGGACGACGGTCGCCCCCTCGATGTCGACTCCGGGCGAAATGACATGGGCGTTGACGATGACGGTTTTCATGGTTCTGATCCTTTCGTGTTGTCGGTGGTTGTTGGGAAAAGGTTTTCGAGGATCCGCTCGGCGGGCGTGTAGGCTTTCTTCTCGGCGTTGCACTTTCCGCAGCACGGAACGCAGTTGCCGCGCGTCGACTTCCCGCCCCGCGCGACGGGAACGACGTGGTCGAGCGTCAACGCCTCCGCGCCGACGCGCCGCCCGCAGTAGTGGCACACGCCCTTCGCGACCTGGGCGCGCCACCAATCCGTCTTTTTGAGTTCCTGCGCCCGCGCGCGCTCGCGGCGGACGTGGGCGGGGTCGGGATGGAGGTCGAGCCAGTCGCCCACCGTCAGACCTCCTGCCTCCCGCGCAGGGCGCGGCGGAGCGTGAGCGGGTCGGAATAGGCGATGCCGGAGTCGGCGGGCAGGCCGAACGCGAGGCGCGTCACCTTGACGTCCAGCCCCCGCAGGATCTCCTGGGCGTAACTCGCCGTCGCGTCGCCATCCATGTCCGTCGAGAGCGCGAGGATGACCTCGGAGATGCCCTCCCCGGCGACACGCGACTTGAGCGCGGCGAACCGCAACCGCTCCGGGCCCATCCGCCGCGCGGGCGCGAGCTTGCCGCCCAAGGCGTGATACCGCCCCTTGAAGACGCCCGACGCTTCGATGGAGAGGATGTCCGCCGGCTCCTCGACGACGCAGAGGAGCGACGACTCCCGCGTCGCGTCCACGCACAAATCGCACGGATCGCGGCCGACGGCGGTGAACGCGCCGCAGCGCGAACAGCACGTCATCTCGGCGGAGGCCGTCGTCAACGCCGCGACGAGCGGCTTCAGGAGACGCTCCTTCTCGCGCAACAGTTGCAACGCCGCCCGCTGGGCCGACCGGCGGCCAAGCCCCGGAAGGCTCGCGAGGCACTTCTCCAACTCGACGAGCGGCGCGAACACGGCTCCTATTTTCCGAAGAGGTTCGCCATGCCGCCGTTCTCGCGCATCTGGCGCATCATCATCTGCTGCATCTCGTCGCGCACTTTCTTCAACGCGCCGTTGACGACGTTGAGGAGCATCGTCTCGAAACGCGCGGGCTTGCCCTTGAGGACTTCCTCATACGCCTCCGGCGTGACGGCGATCTTCTCGACCGTCATGTCGCCACGGGCGACGACGGTGATGCCGCCGTTCTCGTATGTCGCCGTCAGTTTCTTGACTTCCGTCTCGAGCTTCTTCGCCTCCGAGCGCAACTGCATCGCCTGCTTGACTTGATCGAACATTCCCATGGGGGGATTCCTTTAGGGGGGTGAAAGGTGGAAAAGTTGAAAAGTGCTTGGTGCTTAGTGCCTAGTGCTTAGTGCATGGTGCTTGGTGCGTTAGGGGAGGGGTTGGCCGGTGAGGTCGCGGTAGGCTTTGAAGTAGATCTCGCGCGTCTTC
>CAVEND010000169.1:0-2767 GCA_963616865.1 Faecalibacterium prausnitzii
GTCGCCGTCACCTTCACAAACCCGCGCGAGGTTTTGGAGGAGGCGGGCGCGAACCACGTCATCGACTCCTACCGTGAGTTGAAGATTTGGCCGGTGAGGCCGCCACGAACGGCGGCGGACGAGGCGGCGATCGCCTGTCTCGACAAACTCCGCGCGTGCGAGGGCGAGGAGCCCCCGGTCGTGCCGCTCGCGTGCGTCGTGCGGGTGACGGACATCGAGGACATCCCCAAGGCCGGCGAACGCTACGCGATGGCGACCGTCGAGACGCTTGGGTCGAAGACGTGGCGTGTCTGCGTCGTGCGCGGCACGGTGGCGCCGGGGGACGACGCGCTCTTCGTCACGCCGGGCGTCGCGATGCCGGACGAGGCCCGCTTCCGCGAGAACTTCCACGTGATGGAGCGCGTCTACAAGTATGGCTTCGGCGTGTCCGAGCGCGTCTTGGAGCCGCATCTCGCGCGCAACATCTACCGCAACAACTCCGGCCTCCTCTGCCCGATTTCGCGGTTCAAGGAGTTGCGGCCGATGATGTCCGAGGCGGCGGTGATGAAAGCGCTCAAACTCCAGCCCGTGGCCGACTTGAAGGCGCGGGCGCAAGCGCCTCGGAAGCCCAAGGCGAAGAACGTGTTTCGCCCGGCATCGACGGTCAAGAAGGTGCTGCAAAAGCCCCTGTCGTTCTTCGAGAAAGTCCGCCGCCACCGCGAACGGTTCGACGAGGCGACGAAAGGCCGGTGAGCGGGCTTCGTCCTTACTCTGTCTTTGCTCTCGGAATCCGCAACTGTCACCCCGAATGGGTCAACTCCAGTTCGTCATGTTTTTGATTTGTGGCGAAAATATGGTATAATTTACCATAAGATGAGAAGGAGACAGCGATGAGAAGAGTCATTTCGCTATTGGCGTTGTGTGCCCTTGTGGGGCCCGCGTGGGCGGCGACTGTCCGCGAGGATCAGGCGCGTCTCGCGGCGCGCGCGTGGGTGTCTCGCGGCGGCACGTTGGGTGCGCGGCTTGGCGCGAAGGTGAAGAATCTCTCGAAAGTCGTCTGCGCGACCGAGAAGGGCACGAACACCGTCTATGTCGCGGGCATGGATTCCCTCGGCACCGTCTTTCTCGCGACCGACACGACCCTCAACCCCGTCATCGCGTTCACCGCCGCCACGAACGACTTTTCGACGATTGATTCCAAAAGCCCCCTCTGGGCCTTGTTGAGCCGCGCGGGCAAGAAGACCTCCGTCGCGACGATGAAGACCGCCGCGTCGGCGACAGCCAAAGCCACCACCACCGCCGCGTCCGAGAACGAGAGTTTGTGGAAGACTCTCATCGCCGAGGGCGCGGACTTGGAAGCGGCCGATGGTGACACAAGTTCCGTGAAAAGGCCCCTCCGCTACGTGACGACACTCGGCGACGTCCGCGTTGCGCCGCTCGTCGAGTCGAAGTGGGATCAGTCGACGGCCGGGGGCAAGAGGTGCTACAACCGCTTCACGCCCGATTTGTCGAACGGCGAGAGGGCCCTCTGCGGTTGCGTCGCGACGGCGATGTCGCAGATCATGCGCTACCACAAATTCCCTTCCGAGCCGCGTTCCAGCGTGACGCGCACGTGCTTCCTTGACGCGACGGCCTACAACAACGCGAACAACCGCGACGCGGCGTATAAAGATCTCCCGACGCAGGCGGGTCTCTACGATTGGTCGAAGATGGTGCTTGTGCCGGAGAACGGCGTGACGGACGAGGAGTGCGAGGCAATTGGCAAGCTCACCTCGGACGCTGGCATTTCCGTCAACATGAGCTACGACACCTTGTCTGCGGGCGGCAGCGGCGCCTTCATGTTCCGCATTCCAAATGGGCTGAAGGAGGCCTTCGGCTACGCGAGCGCCGATTACTATTCGACCCAGAGCGAGCTTTCTTCCAATTCGGCGGCCATGGAGCGGGGGCTTTTCGCGAACCTCGACGCGGGCTATCCCGTGCTGATGGGCGTGTTTGGCGACTCCGGCGGCCATGCGATTGTCGGCGACGGCTACGGCTACATGGACGATGTCGCCTATGTGCATCTGAACATGGGTTGGTCGGGGCAGTCGGATTTTTGGTATAACCTCCCCGACATCGATTCGTCGACGCCGTTCGACACGTTCGACGAAATGGTGGTCAACATCTTCCCGGCGGCGTCGAACGTCGCGCTGTTGACGGGGCGTGTCACCGACTCGAACGGCAACGTTGTGTCGGGGGCGGATGTCTCGATTTACGACGCGACCACGCGCGCGCTTGTCGCGACCCCGACGACGAGTGCGTCTGGCGTTTACGGCGTCACCCTCGCCCCCGGCACCTACGATGTCGAGGTCTCGAAAACGGGTTTTCCCGCCGCGTCGCTCACCTCGATCCGCCTGCCCCTGACGACGCGCACGACAAGAAGTCGCCAAGGGTATGTTGTCTATGACGAGACAGATCCGTGGATTGAGACTTATAACAATGTCGAGGAGGTGACGTCCATTGGCAACTCCTACGGCAACGACGTGACGCTGCCCGTGTCGCGTGCCGAGATGGTGGTGGGCGACGAGACGCGGCGCTACGTCACGCTCGACGCGGCGATGGAGGATGCGCGCGCGCTTTGCGCATCGGGAACGCTCGACTCGGCGACCATCAAGATTCTCGCGTCCCTCTCGCTTGAAAAGACCGTCACCAACGATTTCCCCTGCGTCATCACCCTGGCGAGTGATCCGTTGGAGACCGCGCCGCAGATCACGCGCGTGAACGGGGCCTCGCTGCGCGTTCTTTCGGG
>CAVEND010000170.1:0-2743 GCA_963616865.1 Faecalibacterium prausnitzii
ATGCCTTCAAACGAAAGGATCAAACTATGGCTACGACCAAGAAAGCTCCTGCCAAGAAGGCAGTTGTGAAAAAAGCCGCTCCGGCGAAGAAGCCGTGCGCGAAGAAGTGCTGCTGCAACAAGGCGGCTCCCGCGAAAGCCGCTCCGGCGAAGAAGGCGTGCTGCAAGAAGGCCGCCCTGGCGAAGAAGCCCTGCGCCAAGAAGCCCGCGAAAAAAGCGAAGTAATCATATCTTCGAGAACGCGAATTCCCGACCAGCCCTGTGGCTGATCGGGAATCTTGTTTTAACTGTTATGCGTCGATGAGTTCGCAGACGAGCACTTGATAATGTCGGATGGATGCAGTGTGTTCTGAAACCACAGAAACGAATCCTTTATGACTGCTCGGACAAGGTCGTTGTCAGTTTCTTGAGTATCCGTTCATTGCCTCGCGCCGCGCTCTTACTTCCGCAATCTTCATCACTCGGTTATTTGCCGCATCCCATCCTGCCTTGTCGAATTTTCGCCCTCGGCATCAAGTGCCGTCCGAACTGTTCACGCCCTCGCGCTCGACCCTAACATGCCCCGAATTATGATATGCTATGCTCATCACTTGCGGAGCAATCGGGTGTCCCCTGTTTTAGACAGGATTCACAGGATTGGCAGTTTTCCGCAACGCCGCGCAAGCGAATGGCAAAAAGCGACGGAAAATGGTATACTACAAGGGAAACGCGGCTGGGGGCACGTCCTCCATCGCTCAAAAGACCAAAGGAATCAATCTATGGAAGATCAAATCAAAGCGAAACTTGAGGAGTTGCGCGCGGGGCTGCAAGCCGACGGCGGCGACTTGGAACTCGTCGGCATCGAGGGGAAGGTCGTCAGCCTCAAACTGGTCGGCCATTGCGGGACCTGCCCCTTCGCGATGATGACGCTTAAAAACGGCATCGAGACCGCCTTGCGGGAGATCGACCCCGAAATCACCGTCTCGCGGGTCGAGTGACCATGAAGACGGTCAACGTGAGTTTGGTGGGCGTCGGCGGCCAGGGCATCATCCTGACGGCCGACCTCCTCGCGAAGACGGCGGCCCTCTCCGGGCTGGACGTCAAGAAGTCCGAGATCCACGGCATGTCCCAGCGCGGCGGCTCGGTGACGAGCCAGGTGCGCTTCGGCTCGTCGGTCGCCTCGCCGATCATCCAGGAGGGCACCGCCGACATCCTCGTCTCCTTCGACCAGCTGGAGGCGTTGCGCCACGCGAGCATCCTCTCCCCGGAGGGTCGCGCCCTCGTGAACGACGCGTTCCTCGTGCCGGTGACGGTCTCCTCCGGCCAGCAGCCGGCCGTCGAGGATTTGCGCGGCAAGGTTCAGGCCGCGTTCGGACGCCTTGACTTCGTGGACGCGATGCGCCTCGCGACCGAGGAGGTGGGGTCGGCCCGCACCATGAACATGGTGTTGGCGGGGGCCCTCTCCGTCCTTTGTCCGTTTGAGGAGGGTGTTTGGCTTAAGGCGATGGAGGAGCTGCTCGCGGGGCCCAAGGCCAAGTTCATCGAACTCAACGAGCGGGCGTTCGCGGTTGGCCGTCGGTCGGTCGCCGCGTAAAGCGAAGGAGGCGCGTCATGGCGATGTGGAACCGGGAGGCGGAGACGCTGTCCCGCGACGAATACGCGAGCCGGCAGCTCGCGGGCGTTCAAAAGGCGCTCAAGCGCGTGTGGGCGAACGACTTCTACCGCGCGCGCCTCATCCGGGGCGGGTGGACGAATCCGGAGGATCTGCGCTCGCTCGACGACGTCCGCCACCTTCCCTTCTTCACCAAGGAGGACTTCCGCGAGGCGTATCCGCTCAAGATGGCCTGCGTGCCGCGTGGGGATTTGCGCGAGTTCCACATGTCGTCCGGCTCGACGGGAACGCCCGTCGTCATGGCCTACACGAAGAACGACCTTTTGCAGTGGGCCGAGTGCATGGCGCGGTGCTACGCGATGGCGGGGCTGGAGGCGGGCGACGCGCTGCAGATCATGCCGACGTTCGGGCTTTTCAACGGCGGCTTCGGCTGCTACCACGGGGCGCGCAAGGCCGACCTCTTCATCGTTCCCGCCTCGTCGGGCAACACCGAGCGGCAGTTGATGCTCCTGCGCGACTTCAAGGTCAAGGGCTTCGTCTCCGTCGTCTCCTACGTGCCGCGCCTCATCGAGAAGCTTGACGCGGCCCCGGCGGGCGCGCGCGACCTGCCCTTTCTCAAAGTCGGCATCTTCGGCTCGGAGACGTTCTCGGACGAGACGCGCCGCCGCATCGAGTCGCGCCTTGGGATCGAGTGCTTCGACATCTACGGCATGACCGAGACGGGCGGCATCGGCACGACGGGGCAGGACTGCCGCTGCCATTGCGGCATCCACGTGTGGGAGGATCAGTATCTCACCGAAATCATCGACCCGGCGACGGGCAAGGCCGTTCCCGACGGCGAGTATGGCGAGATCGTCTTCACCTCGCTCACGCGGGAGGCCATGCCGATCATCCGCTATCGGACGCACGACATCACGCGCATCCTCAGCCGCGAAAAATGCGCGTGCGGGCGGACGTCGCTCCGCATTGACCGCATCACGGGGCGGACGGACGACATGCTCATCGTCAAGGGCGTCAACTTCTACCCCCGCCAGGTCGAGCAGGCGTTGAAGGAGATCCCCGGCGTGGCGGACGAATTCCAGATCATCATCGAGGATCGCCACGGCGTCACGGACGTGACGATCAATGTCGAGGCCGCGCCGGGCGTGACGGG
>CAVEND010000171.1:0-2704 GCA_963616865.1 Faecalibacterium prausnitzii
TCCACGATGTGGAGTTCGATGTGTTCGTCGCCGAAGTCTGAAACGCGGAGGTTGAAGAGGATGTCGCGTGGGCGGTCGCGCTCTTGATTGAGCACTTGCGCCTTTTCGCCGCGCCCCCACCAGACGCCGCGCACCGTTCCCGCGCCGCCCGCCGCCGGTGCCTCGACGACGAACGAGAGGTGCTTGCCGCCCGCCCCGAATGCGCGGATGTCGAAAAGCCGCTGGCCGCGAAGTCCGAAAAGCGGCTCCTCGTTCGCCTCGCCGAACGGCTCCAAAAGACGAATCGCCCGCGCGAGCTCCAGCGTGAGGTCGTTGGGCTCCAGCCAACGCTCCGGCTCTTTTGCGGCGGCGGGCGCGAAAGAGCCTTTCTCCCGCAACTCTTGCGCATACGCGCACAGGGCGCGGCGGAAGGCGTCAGTCTCGCCGTCGCGCACCGCGAAGCCGCCCGCCGCCGCGTGGCCGCCGTAGACGCGCAGATGCTCGCGGCAAGCGTCGAACGCCTCGCGCAGGTTGAAGCCGGCGGGGGCGCGGGCCGAGCCGTGGCCGCCCGCGATGACGCAGACGGGCCCCGACCCCTCCAAACTCTCCAGAATGCGCGAGGCGACGATGCCGGCGACGCCGGGGTCGCCGTCGGGCAGGTCGATGACTTGCGCCGCCGCGTCCGGGACGATCTTCTCCAGCGCGTCTTTCGTCATCTTCTGCTCGCTTTGCTTGCGCTCGTCGTTGCGGCGGTCGACGAGCCGCGCCAAGGCGCGAACCTTCTCGCGGTCGTCCTCCAAGATGAGCGCGAGCGCCTCCGTGCCGCTGGCCATGCGCCCCGCCGCGTTGATGCGGGGCCCCAGCAGGAAGGCGAAGTCCCGCGACGAGAGTTTCGCCGCGCCCTGCCGCGCGGCGCGGGCGTGGAGTTCGCGCAACCCCACGGGCGCCCAGGCGTGGAAGCGTTCGAGCGCGGCGGCGAGCATCGCGCGGTTCTGCCCCAAGAGCGGCATGATGTCGGTCACGGTCGCGAGCGCGGCGAGGACGAGCGGCTCGCCGCCGAGGTTCGGGCCCGCGTAAAGGCCGCGCGCCTTGGCCTCCTCCGCGAGTTTCCGGGCGAGCAGGAACGCGATGCCCGCGCCGCAGAGCGACTCGAAGGGGGCGGGCGCGGCGACCTTGGGGTTGACGAGGGCGTCGGCCTTCGGCAGCTCCGGGCCCGGCAGGTGGTGGTCGGTGACGACGACGCGGATGCCGCGTTCGCGCAACGCGGCGACGTGCTCGACGGAGTTGATGCCGTTGTCAACCGTGATCAGCAAGGCGAGGTCGGGGTGCGTCGCGAGCAGCCGCTCGACGGACTTCTCGCTCATGCCGTAGCCCTCCGCGACGCGCTCCGGGAGGAACGGCTCGACGCGCGATTCCGGGAAGAGGGCGTTGATCGTCTTCACGAGGATCGCCGTCGCGCAGATGCCGTCGCAGTCGTAGTCGCCGAAGACGACGGTTTTGCGCCGCTCGGCGACGCCCGCGAGGATGACGGCCGCCGCCTCGTCGATGCCGGGGAGCGCGCCGGGGGGTTGCAGCTGGCGGAGCGAGGGGTTGAGGTAGTCGTCAAGCGCCTCGCCCGAAAGCCCGCGCGCGTGGAGGATGTCGAGGAGGATCTTCGGGAGGCGTTCCATTCGTCCCGAAGTCTCCCCTACTTGACCTCCGCGCACCACCCGTGCGTGTCCTCGACCGTGCCATACTGGATGGCCTGGACGCGGTCGTAGAGTTTCTGAAGCGTGGGGTCAACCGTGTCGGGGTCGGAGATCTTGATGACGGTCCCGTTGCGCGTGATCTCCCAAACGGGCGTGATGACGACGGCGGTTCCGAGCGCGGCGACGGCCTTGAACTTCTTGAGCTCCGTGTAGGGGACGGGGCGGCACTCGACCTTGATGCCGAGATCCTTCGCGCACTCCTTCAGCGACATGTTCGTGACGGACGGGAGGATGGAGTCGCTCTTGGGCGTCACATACCGGCCGTCCTTCGTGATGCCCGCGAAGTTGGAGGTCGCGAACTCCTCGATGAACTTGTGCGACTTCGCGTCGAGGTAGAGCTCGACGGGCCAGCCCTCGCGCTTCGCCTTCTCGTGCGCGAAGATGCCGGCCGCGTAGTTGCCGCCCACCTTGACGTCGCCCATGCCGTGCGGCGCGGCGCGGTCCCACTGGTCGAAGATGACGGCGCGGACGGGCTTGAGGCCGCCCTTGTAGTAGGCCCCGACCGGCATGACCATGAGGAGGAACGTGTATTCCTTCGCGGGGGCGACGCCGATCTGCGGGCCCGTGCCGATGAGGAGCGGACGCAGATACATCGACCCGCCCGTCCCGTAGGGCGGGACGTATTCGGAGTTCTTCCGGACGACGGCCTTGCAGCAGTCAACGAACGTCTCGACGGGGATCGGCGGCATGCAGGTGCGGATGGCCGTGCGGTGCATGCGCTTGGCGTTCTCGTCGGGGCGGAAGATGACGATTTTGCCGCTCTTCTGGCGGAACGCCTTGATGCCCTCGAAGCACTGCTGGCCGTAGTGGAGGCACGCGGCCCCGATGTGCATGGTGATGAACGGCTCCTTGACGAACGCGGGCTTCGACCATTTGCCGTTCTTCCACGTCATCCTGAGATGGCAGTTGACATCCGAGAATCCGAATCCGAGCGATTCCCACTTGATTCCTTTTTTTGGCGCCTTGATCATGATTGT
>CAVEND010000172.1:0-2683 GCA_963616865.1 Faecalibacterium prausnitzii
GCGCCAGGCGTTCGGGGGGAAAGCGCACCTCGTGCGCGTCATGCCGAATTTGTGTCTTCGCGCGCACGCGGGGATGTGCGCCATCGCCTACGCGCCACGGACACCGCGAACGTCCCGCGAGGCCATTGAGTCGATCTTGGGCGCGGCGGGGGCGACCGTCGTTTTGCGCGAGCGCGACTTCGACGCGGTTACGGCCTTGTCGGGGTCGGGCCCCGCCTATTTCGCCTACATGGAGGAGGCGATGGCCGAGGGCGGCGTCGCGCTGGGTCTCCCGCCCAAGGTGGCGCGTCTCCTCGCCGAAGAGACGATGTTCGGGACGGCGAAGTTCCTGCGCGAGTCGAAGATGCCCTTGCGCCCCTTCATCGAGGGCGTGTGCACGAAAGGCGGCACGACCGAGGCGGGCATGCGGAAACTCGCCTCGCCAACCTTTAAGCGGCTCGTCGCCGCCACGCTTCAAGCGGCGGCCGCGCGGTCGAAGGCGCTTGGCTGAAAGGGGAACGCATGCGCATTGGACTTTACGGAGGAAGTTTCAACCCCGTCCACCACGGACACGTCGCGTTGGCGAAAAAGGCGTTGGAAGACCTTGCCCTCGACAAACTTGTCGTCCTGCCCGCCGCTTTAAGCCCATTCAAGACGGATGCGACGGACGACTACCCCTATCCGTTCCCGCCGCGCCTCGATCTCCTCCGCGCCGTGTTCGCGTTCGACACGCGCATCGCCGTGGACGACCGCGAGTTGACGCGCGGCGGCGTTTCGTGGACAATCGATACGGTGCGGGAGATCGCCCGCGAGAACGAGGGCGCGGAACTCTTTTTCCTCATCGGCGAGGATTCGGTGGCGGGTCTGCCGCGCTGGAAGGAGATCGACGAACTTAAAAAACTCGTCACCTTCAAGGCGTATCCGCGCACGCGGGAGTCCTCGACGGAGATCCGCGCACTCTTCAAGGCCACCCGCGCCACGCGCAACCCCAACGGGGCCCTCGCCGACCGGGTGCTTCAGGGCGTTTTCCGCAAAAACGGCTTTTGCCCCTGCCGCTTGGAGAAGCGGCCGGAGTTCTTCTGCCCGTGCGACGAATTCAAGGCGCAGCTCGCGGATCCTAACTATCACGGGCTCTGCCACTGTCAACTCTACCTCAAACCATAGGCGGAATTTGGTATAATCTCCCTATGCTTTTCGAGGCTTTCAAGTCATTCCGAGAGAACCAGCCGCAGGCGAGTGCCTTTCTCGTCGCGTCAGGCGATTGGTCGCTGCCGATTTCGTGGAAGCAGTTCACCGACGACGTGGAACTCGTCTCGCGCTTGATCGTCCTCCACGCGCCGGGCGAGAAGATCGCGCTCTTGGGCGAGAACTCCTATGAGTGGATCGTCGCCCACGTCGCCATCGTCTTTTCCGGTGCCGTCGTCGTGCCGCTCGACGTGAACCTCTCGGCCGAGGAAATCGTCGAGCGTCTGCGGTTCGTCGGCGCGAAGGCGCTCATCCACTCCTCTCTCCACGAGGAGAAGGCGCGGGAGGCCGCGAAACGCCTCCCCGGCGTCATCGTCGCGGGCTTCGGCTCGATCCGCACGGAGCGTTTTCTCTCGAAAATCCGCTCCCTTGTCTCGCCCGCCGTGTCGGTTTGGGATCAACGCGCCCTGCCGTTCGACGCGGCATCACACACGAGCATGATCGTCTTCACCTCGGGGACGACCTCGAAGCCGCGTGGCGCGGAACTGACGCTCGCGGGCATCGAGACGTTCTGCGCCTGGGCGCGGGAGTGCCTGCCGATGGACGTGGGCGACCGCTCGCTGATGCTCCTGCCGCTCCACCACATCTTCGGGTTGACGACGACCTACTTGATGCTCTCGCGCGGCGTCGCCCTCGGCGTCTGCCCCGACTTCCGCCGCATGTATGACGCGGTCGAGCGTTTCCGCGCCCGCTTCGCCTTCCTCGTGCCGGCGCTCGCGGACTTGCTCGCGAACAAGATCGCCCAGCACGGCCCGTCGGCGGAGGCGGCGATCGGCCAGCCCATCGACTGGATCCTTGTCGGTGGCGCACCGCTCGCCCGGCGCACTTACGAGAAACTGCGGACGCTCGGCGTCAAGGCGATCACCGGCTATGGCCTCACGGAGACGACGGCCGCCTACTCGATCACGCCGTTCGCGCCCGACGCGCCGTTCGGGGCACAGGGGGTGGCGTCGCGCGCGCCGGGTGTCGAGACGAAGGTGTCCGACGGAGGCGAGTTGCTCATCAAAGGGCCCTGCGTGATGCGCCGCTACTTCCGCGCCGAGGCGGAGACATCCCGCGTCATCGACGCGGAGGGCTTCTTCCACACGGGGGATTTGGGGCGCATCGACGAGGCGGGGCGCGTCTGGATCACGGGTCGCGCCTCGCGGACGATCATCCTCTCGTCCGGTAAGAAAGTCGCCCCGGAGGAGTTGGAGGAGAAACTCCTCTCGCTCCCCGGCGTCTTGGAGGCGGTCGTGCGCGGTGAGGGCGCGTCGCGGGAGATCGAGGCCGAGGTCTACGCGACGACGAGCGAGGAGACGCTGCGCAAGACCATCGCCGAACTCAATTTGCTCCTGCCCGTCTACAAGCGCATCACGTCGGTGCGCGTCCGTCAGGAGCCGTTCCCGCGCACGTCGTCGGGGAAAATCAAGGTCAATTGAAGGAATCCATGAACGTTTTCAGAGATCCGCAAAAGTTG
>CAVEND010000173.1:0-2657 GCA_963616865.1 Faecalibacterium prausnitzii
CTGCTGGAGATACACCGCGTCGAGGAACTCGGCCTTCAGGTAGGTCGTGAAGTCCGCGAGGCTCGTGCCCTCCTCGCCGACGACCTTCATCATCTGGCCGATCTCGTTGCCCTGGCGCAGGATGGCGCGGGCCTTCTCGACGCGCTTTTGCTCGATGACGGACGGGTAGCGGCTCCACGAGTCGAGCGGGTCGATGGCCGGATACCGCCGCGCGTCGGAGCGCGCGCGGGAGAGGCCGTGGAAGCCGCCGACGACCTTGAGCGTCGCCTGCGTGACGGGCTCGTCGAAGTTGCCGCCCGCCGGCGAGACCGTGCCGCCGATCGTCACCGAGCCGATCTCCCCGTTGCGGAGGCGGACGCGCCCGGCGCGCTCGTAGAACGCGGCGATGCGCGATTCGAGGTAGGCGGGGAACGCCTCCTCGCCGGGAATCTCCTCAAGCCGCCCGGAGAGCTCGCGCATCGCCTGCGCCCAGCGCGAGGTCGAGTCGGCGAGGACGAGCACCTGAAGGCCCATCTGGCGGAAGTATTCCGCGAGCGTGACGGCCGTGTAGACGGAGGCCTCGCGGGAGGCGACCGGCATCGACGAGGTGTTGCAGATGATGATCGTCCGCTTCATGAGCGACTCGCCCGTCTTCGGGTCGACGATCTCCGGGAACTCCTTGAGCGTCTCGACGACTTCGCCCGCGCGTTCGCCGCACGCGGCGGAGATGACGACGTCCACCTTCGCGTAACGCGCCGTCGTCTGCTGGAGGACGGTCTTGCCCGCGCCGAAGGGCCCGGGGATGCAGTAGGTGCCGCCGACGGCGACGGGGAAGAAGGTGTCGATGGTGCGGACGGTCGTGATGAGCGTCTCCTCCGGCGCGAGCCGCTCGGCGAAGGCGCGGATCGGCACCTTGACGGGCCACCGCTGCATCATCGTGACCGGCACGGCTTGCGCCCCATTGGTCGGGGCGGACGTCCCCGGCCGCCCGCTCTCGGCCGGCACGAGTTCCGCGACCGTCTCCGTCACGGTGTAGTCGCCGGCAGGAGCGACGGCCTTCACCGTGTAGGCGCCCCTGAAGGTGAAGGGCACCATGATCTTGTGGCCGGGCATCGTCTTGTTGTCGAAGATGCCCTCCGTGACCCAACCGAGGAAGTCGCCGGCGCGAACGGTGTCGCCGACCTTGGCGAGCGGGTGGAAGTCCCATTTCCGCGTGCGGTCGAGGCTGGGGAGGTAGAGGCCGCGCTGGAGGAAGAACGACTCCTCTTGGGAGATCGCGCCCGCCGCCTTGGCGAGTTCCGGGAGCGGGTTCTGAAGCCCGTCGTAGACTTGCGCGAGAAGCCCCGGACCCAATTCCGCCGTCAGCAGCTCGCCGGTGAACTCCACCGCGTCGTCGATCTTCAAGTCGGTCGTCGACTCGAAGACCTGCATGTCGCAGCGCGTCCCGCGCACGCGGACGATCTCCGCCATCAATCGCTTGTCGCCGCAGAGGGCGTAGCCCACCTCGTTTTGGGCGACGGCCCCGTCGAAGGCGACCGTGATCATGTTGCCGTTGACACCGACGATTTTCCCTTGCGTTGTCATGGAAAGTTTACCTTTGTTTCAGCGGTGAGTCGGTCGAACGATTCGCGTCCGGCGACGGAAGAGATTTTGTCGCGCCTCAGGGCGATGTCGAGGCGGATGGCGTAGGCGAGGAGGGCGCCTTTCCCAAGGGGGTCGCTGGGCGAGGCCATCTCGCCGGCGGCGTCCCACCACACGCGGTCGATGAGTTCGTCGCGCGCGGCGACGTTCTTCTCGGCGAAGCATTTGAGGACGCGGTCCCGCCAGTAGAGCGAGCAGCCGTCCGCCGGGCGGGCGTGATCGTTCGCGCCCGTTCGCGCGAAGGCGATGGCGTTCTTGATCTGCGTCTCCAAATCGTGGAAGGGGGCGAGGAGTTTCTCGCGCGCGGCCTCGCCGCCGATCAACGCGGCGAACGCCTCCCGCGACAGGGGGGCTTTCGCGCCGAATGTCAAACTCGGCAGGCTCGCGACGATGTAATCAAGACTCATGCGACGTGACGAGTTTGGCGAGTTCCGGCCGCAGGCGGCGGGCGATCTCGGCGGCGAGGACGTCGGCGGTGAAGGCCTCCTCGATGCGGCCCTTGTCGAAGGTGATTGAAAAGCCGGACGAAAGCGCGTCGTCGGCGGAGAGCGTGATCTTGTCGCTCGCGAGCTGCGCTTTCAGGGCGGGAACGAGGTTCGCGGGGAGGGCGACGTCGGCTTCCCCGACAACGGTCTTCAGAGCCTCGCGGACGAGGGCTTCGACCGTCTTCGCGTCGCCCAATGCCGCGTCGACGTCGCGCTGGAGGATGTTCTCCAAGAGGGCGATGATCTGCGAGCGGGTGGCGAGGACGACGTCGCGCGCGCCTTGGCGGATGGTGGCGGTGGCGCGTTCCTGTTCGCGCGCGGCCGATTGCGTCGCGTCGGCGAGCAGCGCCTTCGCCTCGGCGCGGGCATTGGCGACGATGTCCGCCGCCTTCTTGTTCGCGTCGTCGAGGATGGTCTTGGCGGTCGCCTCGGCTTTTTCGACGCCCTCGCGGTTGATCTTCTCCAAAAGGTTCTGAAGGTCTTCCATCGTTCTCTTCCCTCCTAATGTGTTGATATGTGATTATACCGCTTTTTTGCGTCAATAGTCAAGTG
>CAVEND010000174.1:0-2649 GCA_963616865.1 Faecalibacterium prausnitzii
GAGATACTGCGCCGTCACCGTGGCGTTGTTGAGAACATAGTCGGCGGTGCCGATGCCAAAGAGAGCCTCTTTTCCAGATGTGCTATCGGTGCCCCCGTAGACCACCGTGGCGCCATCGTAGGTGACGGTCGTCTTCGTGCCACTATACGACGAACCAAGGTAGAAGGTCTCATCGCCAGAGAGCGTGATCTTGCCGTTGTTGACAGACATTCCGAACGTGCGGAAGTCTGACTCCGAGCCCGCGCCGCCCGCGAAGATGCGGCCTGCGGAGACGGACGCGAACGGCAGATCGGAGGAGGCGGAGTCGATCTTCGCCTTGACGATCAGGGGTTCAGGATACGGAGAACACGCCAGCGCCATCTTGTAGGTGTCCGCGTCCGCGACGGCGATGGAGGCGCCGCCGAGGGCATAAAGCTCGTTGAGGGTCGTCGTCTTCGTCGTGTCGGACTTCTTGAGGGTGAGCGTGGATGTCGAATCGTCAACCTTGTTCGTCACCGTCACGGCGTAGATGGTAAAGTCCGTGTCGAGGTTGAGCGTCGCGTCGCCGTCAAGCGCGATGTTGACGTAAGGCACCTTCCCCGCGGCGACGGTGGTGTCCGACCAGTTGGCCTCCGTCGACCAAGCGACGTCGGTTTTGTCCGTGCTGCCAATCGTCAGGGTAGGTGTCGTCGATGTGTAGTTGGCGGGAACGATCTGGAACGCGGCGATACAAGCGCGGGCGACGGCCTTGTTCGCGGGAACGGCGGTGGAGATTGTGAGATCGCCCGTGAGGTTGCGCACGCGAAGCGCGTTGACGCCATACTGCGCCCTGCCCGTCAGCTTCGTTGAATGGCCGAAGTTGTCAAAGCCCTCCTTGGCGGTGTCGGGGTTCTCGGAGTCGTAGGTATACCGCACGCCATTGACCGTCGGCGCTTCGAACGCTCGGCTGTCGGAGTCTGTCGCGAAATAGATGATGACGTCATACTTGTAGTCCGCCGAAGCGTAGCGGTTCGTGAAGCCGGTGACATTGATGGAGATGCCGTTTCCGCCGTCATCGAGATAGCCGTCGAGGAACGTCGAGCCGCGACCCGTGCTGTAGTTGTTATTGGACGACCACGTGATGACTGGCTTCTCCGTCGTGGTCGTTTCGCCGCTGTTCTCGTCCGATGAGGTTTCCTCGACCGTGAACGGGAAGATGTTCGTGACGGAGCCGTTTTGGTAGTTGGTGACGTAGAACCACTCGGTCTTCTCCAACGCCCAAACCGACCCCTTCACGGCACCTGTCGTGTCCTTCGTCGCCGATGTCGTGGAGCCGGAGTCGCTTCTGGCCGCGCCGTTGTTGAACGAGAAGCCGACGCAGAGTTGCGTGGTCGTGTCGCCCGATGTGTTTTCGGTGGTGGTCGTTGTGGTGGTCGATGTGTTGTCGGTCGCGTCGCCGGTGGTGTCGGCGAAGCCCAATGTGGCGGCGAGACCCGAGCAGAGGAATGCGACAAGTTTTCTCATGACAACTCCTTTTGCAGTGTGCGTGACGATGTTCCTGATGTTGTGAATGATGAGTTTTAAGTCAGACAAGTAAGAGTATACCACCAAAAGGCAAATTTCGTCAAGAAGAAAAAAGGGGGTTCGGGCGGATAGGCACGGAGGGAGAGATTTTCAACCACGAAACGAGGCGAAGGCCCGCCCTTCCGCCTTGCGGCGAAAGGCCGTGAAGGCTGTCGGGCGAGGGCGTTGACAAGCCTGCGGCTTTTCCGCCCCCGCCCGCCATCCTTCGCTTAACCCTCCGAGGGGTCGAGCGCCTTCGCCTCGGCACGAAAGTCGCGCTCAAAGCGCGAACACGAACCGGCTCTTCGAGCCGACCCGATGCACGAAAGGGCTTCGCGTCGCTATCGGGGGCGAAAAATTGTGCTTGTCGGCTTGTTCGCGTCGCGATAGTCTACCGCGCAAGCGTTCCCCTCGCGGTGCGAAGTCGGCGACACTTCACCCCGATAGCACCGCGTAGCACTTTTCGTGTATCGGTGGAGTTCGACAGAACTCCTTTCGTGTCCCGCGAAGCGGGCTTTCGTGTCGCCGCAAGAGGGTCAGCCCCGGAAGGAGCTGACAGCGATGGGGCCGCGACGCGGCAAGCCAACGGCTTGCGACGCAGCGCGGACGCGGCGCGACACCTCGCCGTCAGGCGAGACTCTTGCGGCGTTTCGTGGTTGAGAATCGCTTTCGCCACGAAACGATACACGAACGGGCTTCGCGTCGCTATCGGGGGCGAAATTTGCTATACTATTCGCCATGAACAGCGAACTGCTCTACAAGGAAGAGGTCTACGCCATCCAGGGGGCCGTCTACGAGGTTTACAAAACCCTTGGGAACGGCTATCGGGAAGAAGTGTATCAGCAGTGCCTGGAGCGGGAGTTGTCCCTTCGGGGAATCCCATACGAGGCCAAGAGGGCGTTGAGGATTTTCTACAAGGGCGAGCCCATCGACAAGGCCTATGTCCCGGACATCATCTGCTATGACGCCATCATCGTGGAGTTGAAGGCGGTCGGCGAGGTCACGAACGAGCATCTCGCCCAACTTGACAACTACCTCAAGGTCACGGGCTATCAACTTGGCCTTCTTGTGAACTTCGGAGCCTATCCGAAAGCGACCATCCACCGCTGGGCGAACCGGCCCACCAAG
>CAVEND010000175.1:0-2648 GCA_963616865.1 Faecalibacterium prausnitzii
ATTGTTCAAGGCGGCGTGACGTCCGCGAAAGGCTTTCGCGCCTGTGGCGTCGAGGCGGGTGTCAAGTATCGGAATCGCAAGGACGTCGCGCTCGTGGTCGCCGACGTCCCGTGCTCGGCGGCGGCCCTCTTCACGACAAACCGCGTCGCCGCCGCGCCCGTCCTCTACGACCGCGAGGTGATCAAGTCGGGTCGCGCCCAGGCCGTGTTCGCCAATTCAGGCTGCGCCAACGCCTGCACGGGCCCGCAGGGGCTTGTTGACGCGGAGTCGACCGCGCGCGACGTCGCCGCCGCGCTGGGCCTCGACCCCAAGAGCGTCCTCGTCGCGTCGACGGGCGTCATCGGCCGCCCCCTGCCGATGGATCGGATCGCCAAGGGCGTCCGCCTCGCCGCCTCGGCCCTCGGCCGCACGAAGGATCACGCCCACGCGGCCGCCTGCGCGATCATGACGACGGACACGCGGCCGAAGGAAGCGTGCGCGCGCGTGACCATCGCGGGCAAGACCGTGACCATCGGGGGGATGTCGAAGGGCTCCGGCATGATCGAGCCGAACATGGCGACGATGCTGGGCTTCTTGACGACGGACGCATCCCTGCCGCCGCCGCTCCTCAAACGCGCGCTCCGGGGGGCGGTCGCCAAGACGTTCAACCACCTCGTCGTCGACGGCGACGAGTCCACGAACGATTCCGTCTTCCTGTTGGCGTCGGGCCTCGCGGGGCTTCACATCAAGAAACCCGGCGCGGACTTCGCGCTCTTTTGCGAGGCGTTGACGGAGGTTTGCCTCTCGCTCGCCCGGCAGATGGCGCAGGACGGCGAGGGCGCGACGAAGTTCGTCACGGTGACGGTCAAGGGGGCGCGGGACGAGAAAGACGCCGAACGCGCCGCCCGCGCCGTCGCGAAATCGCCTCTCGTCAAGACGAGCTGGTTCGGGCGCGACCCGAACTGGGGGCGCGTCCTCGCGGCCGTGGGCTATTCGGGGGCGGACATGGACGGGGACAGGACCGACATCTTCTACGACCGCGTTTGGGCGTTCCGCGCCGGGCGCGTGGCGGACGAATCGCAGCTCGCGAAACTCAAGACCGTCTTGGCGAAGCCCGCGTTCGAGGTCGTCGTCGACCTCCACTTGGGCTCGGCGTCGAGTTCGATCTACACGTGCGACTTCTCGACGGAGTATGTTCACATCAACGGCGACTACACGACATGAAAATCCTCTTCCTCCTTCTTTCGCTCGTCGGCGCGACGGCCTTCTCGCAAACCATCGTGGACGTGACGGGGCTGGGTCGCCAAAAACTCGCCGTTGAGATCCATGTCGCGGATGCGACATTCAAAAAGACCTTGGCGAAGAACCTGGAGCTCTCCGGGCTCTTCCTCGTCCGTTCGCCCGGCGCCATCCGCGTGACGGGTTCGTCGGGCGCCGTGGTCGCCGCGAGCGCGCGGACGTCCCTGCCCTTCTCGACGACGTTCGCCGACGCGAAGTCCGCCCGCATGGCCGCGCGCGAACTCGCCGACGCGATGTGCGAAACGTTCGCGTCGCAAAAGGGCTTCGCGCAAGACCCGATCCTCTTCCTCAACCGCGCCCGCGCCACGAAGGGGAACGTGACGATCCCGGCGGAGTTGTGCGTCGCCTATCCCGACGGGCAGGACATCCGCCAGTTGACCTCGGACGGCAAACTCATCATCTTCCAGCGGTGGATGCCCGACCGCGAGCGCGTCCTCTACATTTCCGACAAGGGCGGCGCGACGCAGATTTGGGAGATGAACCTCGCGACGGGCACGCGCAAGGTCAGGTGGTCGTTCAAGGGAACGCCCACGGGAATCGCCGTCTCGCCCGACGGGACGCGGGTGGCCGCCATCCTCTCGTTCCAGGGCAACCCCGAACTTTACGTCCTGGAGGCGAAGTCGGGCGCGTGGAAGCGGCTGACGAAGACGGACTACGACGTGGAGGGGCAGCCCGCGTGGAGCCCCGACGGCACGAAGATCGCCTTCGTGCGCGGCGTCAACAGCCAGCAGATCTGGGTTCACGACCTCGCGACGGGCAAAGAGCGGCGTCTCACGTCCAAGGGGCGCAAGAACGTCGATCCCGATTGGGGCGCGAACGGCCAGATCGCCTACATCGCGGGCAACCAGGTCGCCGTCATGGACGCGCAAAAAGGCGACGCGTCCGCCCGCTTCGTGACGGAGGCCGCCAACTGGGAACACCCCTCGTGGTCGCGTGACGGACGGCACCTCGCGGCGAACCGCGACAAGGCGTTGTTCCTCATCGACACGTTCGAGGATGGCGACAAGCCTCGGCAATTGTTCTTTGCCAACGGAAACTGGGTCGCGCCGTGCTGGGCGCGTGATTGAGTTTGGGAGGACGCATGAAAATCGACGTGGCGTATGTGGCCGAACTGGCGCGGCTTGAGTTGACGGACGAGGAGAAGGCTCTCTTCCAGCCGCAGTTGGAGGGGATCGTCAAGTATGTCGACAAGATCGCGGAGGTCGACATCTCGGACGTCGAGCCGATGGCGCACGGCGCGGCCGTCAAGAACGTGTTTCGGGACGACGTGGTCACGCCCTCGCTTCCCGTCGAGGACGCGCTCGCCAACGCGCCCAAGCGCGTGGGGGACGAGTTTCTTTTGCCGAAAATCGTGGAAGGCGCGGAGAGTT
>CAVEND010000176.1:0-2622 GCA_963616865.1 Faecalibacterium prausnitzii
CGCCTTGCGGTCACGCCAGCGAGCAGGGGCCGTTGACGCACCCGCCCGCGCACGCCATCACCTCCAGGAAGTTCACCGGCATCTTCCCCGCCGCGTAGAGCTTCAGCATCGCGCACGTCTTGCGGTCGATGCCGTTGATCTGCTTGGCGTTGAGCTTGAAGCCGGGGATCTTGCGCGTCGCCTCGTCGAGCACCGCCTCCGTCACGCCGCAGCTGCGCGCGAAGTTCCGCGCCGTCGCGTTCGCCGGGCGCGCGACCGGCCAGGGCTCGCACGCGAGGACGTCGATCTTGCGCCCCGCGAGGATCGCGCCGAACTCCTCGAACGAGAGGACGTAGTCGACCGCCTTGCGCCGCGCCTCGCTGCGCTTGGCGACGCACGGCCCGATGAAGACCGTCTTCGCGGCGGGATCCTTCGCCTTGACGATCTCCCGCGCGTAGACCATGGGGCTGGGCGTGAGCGAGACGTTCTCCAGAAGCTCCGGCGCGTGCTTGGCGACGAGGTTGACGTAGGCCGGGCAGCACGAGGTCGTCATGAACGTCGCGGGGTTCTTCTCCAACCGCTCGATGAACTCCGCCGTCTCGTGCGCCGTCGTCATCTCCGCGCCGAGCGCGACCTCGATGACGTCGGAGAAGCCGGCCTTCACGCACGCGGAGAGCAGCTGCTCGATGGTGCCGGGGAACTGGTGATCCGCCGCCGGGGCGACCATCGCGACGAGTTTCTCGCCGCGCTTCATCGCGAGCAACACGTCCACGAGCTGCGAGCGCTCCATGACCGCGCTGAACGGGCAGGCGTGGAAGCACTTGCCGCAGAAGACGCACCGCTTGAAGTCGATCTCGGCGACGCCCTGCTCGTTCTTGCGGATCGCGTTGACGGGGCAGGCCTCCTCGCAGGGAACCGTCGTCTTGATGATGGCGTGGTAGGGGCAGACCGTCAGGCACTTGCCGCACTTGATGCATTTCGCCTCGTCGATGACGCTGCGCCCGTTGACGACCTCGATGGCCTTCTTCGGGCAGGCGTAGACGCACGGCCGCGCGAAGCACCCCCGGCAGTTCGGCGTGGAGACGACCTTCGCGGCGGGGCAGGCGCTGCACGCGGGCCCGCAGACCGAGAGCGGCGAGAGCGCGACCTCCGGCGAGGCCTGGGCGCACTCGCTGACCGCGCCCGCGCACTTCTCGCGGTAATACGCCGCGAGGGGCTTGGCCTCGTCGACCTCCTCCTCGACGCTCACGCCGAGGAGCGCCATGAGGCGGTATTTGATCATCGCCCGGTCGTGGTAGACGCAGCAGCGCGAGGACGCGCCGCCCTTGGGGCGCAGGCGGATGGCGATCTGGTCGAGCTCGCGCTCCGGGTCGCCCGCGTCGAACGCGCGCACGAGGCGGATCATCAACTCGCGGCGCAGGAATGTGGCTCCGTTCAACATGACATCAGCTCCGTTCGGCGCACAGTTCCGCGAGGCGGGCGAGAACCTTCTCGCGCGTCGCCTGGGCGATGACCTCCGTGCCGTTGATCCGCACGTAGGGGGCCCCGCCGAGCTGGTCGCGCTCGCAGAGCTCCAAACACGTCTTCGCCTCGATCTCGACGCGGTCGCGGCACGCGGCCGGCACGTCGCCCTCCAAGTCCATCATCTTGGCCGCCCCCAAAAGGTAGCAGGCCGTTCCGCAGCAGATTTCAACTTTGATCTTGTCCATGTGCGACTCCTTCGTGTTCGACGCGAATGCCGTTTTGCTGGGCGACGAGCTCGTCCGCCCCGTAGAGCCGGCGCAGGGCGGGCTTCTCGATCTTGCCCGTCGGGTTGCGCGGCACGTCGGCGAAAATGACCGCGCGCGGCCTCTTGTAGCGCGGCAGGCCCAGGCAGAACTCCTGCAGCGACCGCTCGTCGAGCGCGCAACCCTCCTTCACGGAGACGATGGCCGTCGCCTTCTCGCCGAGACGCGCGTCGGGGAGGCCGATCACCGCCACGTCCTTGACGGCGGGGTGCGCGCGGATGAAATCCTCGATCTGGACGGGGTAGAGGTTCTCGCCGCCGGAGATGATGACGTCCTTGGCGCGGTCGACGAGGTAGATGAAGCCGTCCTTCTCCTCGGCCATGTCGCCGGTCAAGAGCCAGCCCGGCTCCTTCATGATCTCGGCCGTCGCCTCCGGGTTCTTGTAATACTCCTTCATGAGCCCCGGCCCTTTCAGCGCGAGCTCGCCGACCTCGCCGGGCGTCACGGGCGTCACGCCATCGCGGCCGACGATCTTCGTCTCCCAGCCGAACCCGGGGACGCCAATCGCGCCCACGCGGTCGATGTTCTCGACGCCGAGATGGACGGCCCCCGGACCCGTCGATTCGGACAGCCCGTAGTTCGTGTCGTAGTCGTGGTGGGGAAAGACCTTCTTCCAGCGGGCGACGAGCGCGGGCGGCACGGGTTGCGCCCCGATGTGCATGAGCCGCCACTGATCCAAGTGGTAGTCGCGCAAATCCACGTCGCCGCGCTCAATCGCGTCGAGGATGTCCTGCGCCCACGGCACGAGCAGCCAGACGATGGTGCAGCGCTCCTCGGAGACGGCGCGGAGGATCCACGCGGGCTTGACGCCCTTCAGGAGGACGGCGCGGCCGCCGACGAGGAACGAGCCGAACCA
>CAVEND010000177.1:0-2616 GCA_963616865.1 Faecalibacterium prausnitzii
CGAAATCCGTCAACCTCTCCGCCAACGCATGGTGGACGAGCGGCGCGGTCTCGCTCGCGGGCAGCGGCGGCGGCTCCTTCACCGTCTCGCCGGGGGCGCGTCTCTATTGCGACGGCGTGATCAACCATGCTCTTACGCTCGCGGACGGCGCCACGCTCGCCATCACCAATTCAGAGTCGATGGTGATTGGCAATGGTCTGACAATGGAAGGCTCTGTCACCCTCGATGTAAGCGAGGCGGGCTCCTTCCCGTGGACGAAAGTGACGACGGGCGCCAATCTCCAAATGTCCGACCTTGCCGCGTTCTCGGTGAAGGACGACGCGGCGGCGTTGCAGATTCTCGACGGCGAACTTTACGTGGCGACGCAGAACGTGACGCCAGGGCCCTACGCGCGCACGCTGTCGGACACATGTTCGTGGAACTCCGCTGACTTTACCGCCGACGGAACATCGTTTACGGACAAGTGGAGCGAGACGGCGACACTCGTCACCGAGACGGCGACGCTCACGGTCACGGGCGACGCGACGCTCGACATCGACACGGACGTTTGCCTCAACACGGTTCGCGTCGTCAGTGCGCCGGGCGCGACACCGACGCTCACGGTCAAGGGCGACAAGCGTCTCTACGCCTCGACGCTCGACTTCTCCGACTTCGCGGGTTCGGTCATCTGGGGCGTCGACCTCAACGGCGCGAGCGTCATCTGCGGCACGAACGAGGTCACGCTCCTGAAGGGCGACGGCGCGACGCTCTCCGTCTCCGCGAACGGCATCGCGCATCTCGCGGGGTCGTTCGACACGTATGCGATTGACGCGACAAGCCGCCTCGACTTCATCGGGGCAAACCGCACCATCGACTATTCGACGCTGCCTGACGCGGGTGTCTTCTCGTTCGAGGACGCGGTTTTGAAAGGGCCCTTCGGCAAAACGGGCGTCACGTTCCTCATCGAGGACGGCGACGCGCTCACTCTCAAACCGACGAACGACGCGCTCGCGACGCCGACGACCGAGAGCGTCGATCTGCGGGGCGGCGCACTCGCGGTTGACACCGCCGCCGCGTGGCGTTTCGGCGCGAATGGTCTCACCTCCTTCACGATGACGGGCGGCGCGTTCTCGTGCGCGGCGACGGGCACGACGCTCGCGAGCGATGAGAGCGGCCTCGTCCTCGGCTGCACGTCGGGGAGTTCCTTCCCGGCCGAGTTGAACCTCGCGGGCGGCGTGTTCGCGCTCACGAACGGCGTCCTCAACTTCAACGAGGCGGGTTCGCTCACGCTTCGCGGCGACGCCCGCGCCCGCGTCTTGGGCATCGGCGCGGTCGGCGGCAACGCGGGCGAGGTGACGGTCTCCGAGCAAGGCGTGTTGGAACTGGGCGCGCGCTCGATTCCGCGCAACGCCGCCACCCTCACGCTCAACGGCGGAACGCTCGCCGCCTACGAGAAGGGCGCTTCCGTGGGGCCCGACCTGACCGTGACCGGCCGTGGAACGCTCGCCGCCGACAACGGAACGACGCTCGCCGTCAAGGGGCGCGTGTCGGGCGACGGCGTTCTCGTCATTGGCGATGACACGCGCGCGGGCGAGGTGTCTCTCGCGAACGAGCCGACGCTGGAGGCGGTCGTCGTCAGCAACGGCACGTGGCGCGTGGGCGCGTTGCGTCCGACGAGCGCGACGCTCCTTCCCTCGCCGGGAACTCTCGCCGTCACGCTCTCCAACGACGAGATCGAATCGGCGATGACGACACCCTTGAAACTCATCAAGGCGAGCGAGGTGCCGTCGGGCGGCGTCCGGGTCTACAACAAGAAGGGGACTCTGCAGGAGGGTGCGACGGCGAAGATTGAGGACGGCTTCCTTGTCCTTTGCACCGATGCCGCGTCAACCGAGTCGGAGGAGGGCGGCGATTCCTTCTCGATCAACTTCATCGGCGGCAACAGCAACCGCCCCGGACGTAAGATCACGAGCGGCGCGGCGGGGGCTTATGAGGTCGAGGCGGTGGCTTGGAACCAACTCGCGCAAAAGTCCAACGCCTCGCAAGTCGCGGAGACGCGGACGGAATTGACGGAAGTTCTCGCCGACGGCACGTGGAGGACGACACCCGTTTCGCTGAACGCGACGGCCGCGTGCGCCTACACGGTCAATGTCACGCCGGAGAACGCGAACGGCGAACTCCTCTACGGCTACCTCGACGACGGAACGCCCGGCGCGACGGTGACGTTGGGCAACATTCCCTACGAGAAATACGACCTCTACGTCTATCCCGGAAACGACCTCTCGCAACCCCAGTTCGGACCCGTCACCGTCACGGTCGGCGGCGAGACGCGCGTGTTGCCCGAGGGTGGCGCGGGGTGGGGCGACAGCGCGACGGTGACGGGCAATGTCGCGTTCGTCGAGGGACAGAACTATCTCCGCTTCACGGATCTTTCAGGCGATTCGCTCACCGTGCGTGGCTCGGTGAAGTCCAGTGGCGCACGCGGTGGCATCAGCGCGATTCAGGTCGTCAACACCGCCCGCCGTCGCGAGACTTACACATGGGCGGGCGAAACGCTCGGCGCGTGGTCTTCGGGCGCGGCTTCGTGGCGACGGGAAAGCGGCGCGTTCGCCGCGTGGCCCCAAGACGGTTCGGCCG
>CAVEND010000178.1:0-2591 GCA_963616865.1 Faecalibacterium prausnitzii
CGCGGTGCTTGAACTTAGCCCCTCCGCCATCGCCCGCCCCGCACTAAGCACCAAGCACTAAGCACCAAGCACTCCCCGCCCGCCTCAGCGCCCTCACGCCATGCGCGTGGGGTCGAGGGTGAGGTTGCGCAGGGCCGCGATGCGGGCGGAAAGGGGCGGGTGGGTCGAGAAGAGGTGCGCCATGCGGCGGCGGCCGGGAGAGATGCCGAGCGCGGAGAGCGACTGCGGCAGGACGCCCGGCTTCAAGTTGCCCAACCGCTGCAACGCGGCGATCATCGGCATCGGCGAGCCGAGAAGCCGCGCCGAACCCGCGTCGGCGGCGTATTCGCGGCGGCGCGAGAACCAGCAGACGACCAGGCCCGCCAAGAACCCCAGCACGATGTCAAAAACCATCACGAGGAGGAAATAGGGGAGGTTGTTGTTCGACCGGCGGCGCGAGGAGTCGTTGCCCTTCACAAGGAGATACGCGAGCGCGCGCGAGACGAAGACGACAAAGGCGTTGAGCACCCCCTGCACAAGCGTCATCGTCACCATGTCGCCGTTCGCGACGTGGCTGATCTCGTGGCCGAGGACGGCGCGGAGCTCCTCCTTCGTCATCTGCTCCATGATGCTCGTCGAGACGGCGACGAGCGCGTGGTTCTTGAACGCCCCCGTCGCGAACGCATTGGCCTCCCCCTCGTAGATGGCGACCTCGGGCGTCTCGATGTTCGCCTGCCGCGCCAGCTCGGCAACCGTGTCGACGAGCCACCGCTCCGCCTCGTTCCGCGGCCGCTTGATCGTCCGCGCCCCGCACGACCACTTGGCGATGGTCTTCGAGAGCAGGAGCGAGATGAACGCGCCGAAGAAGCCGTAGACGAGCGCGATGAGGATCAGGGCCGTCCAATCCGCGCCGACGGACTCGACGAGGGACACGCCGAAGAAATAGCAGACGACGCCCGTGACGGCGGTCACCATCGCCACGACGGCGATGTTCGTCAAGACAAACAGGATGACTCGTTTCATAGTTTCCCTCCGAGGTTATTGGAACAGAATGAGCGTGTAGGGTTTGCGTTCGGCGCATTGTCCGTCCGACACCTTCGTGACGCGCCAAAAGAGAAGGCGCGGGCTGATGTAGAACCGCCCAAACGCGGCCGACTCGTCCGTGTAGTCGGCGAGGCCGCTCCCGATGAAAAGAGCCGTGTTGTTGGAGGTGGAGGAGATTTTGAACGTCCCCTTGAAGCGCGAAACATCCACGAAGAAGTGGCGCATCTTGACGTTCGCCGTCTTCACCTCGTAGGTGCCGTCGCCCACCACCTTCGCAAACTCGATCATGTCGGTGGAGCAGCCGTTGTTCACCCGAATGCCGTAGCCATAGTTGCCATCACAAAGCTCCAAGGTCGGATTGAAGGTTCTCGCCCCGCTGCCACCGGAAATCTTCGACTCAACGAAATACAAGGAGCAACCCGTCATGCGGACGGTCGAAGAGGCGTTGCCATAATCGTTCAAATTGAAATTCGTCTGATTCGTCAGCCCCACAAACGCCACCGTCGCTTGCCACCTGGCCGAGTTTTGGAGCATAGACTTCACATCAGAGTTGCTCGGAAGGTAGGTGGCTGTGAGCGCACCCTTGCCCTTGACAAGACCCGACCAACTGGCGAAAAGCGTCGCATAGTTGTCCGACATCGAAAGCGTCGTCCCCTCTTCGAGGACGAGCGACCCCGCGCCCGCGAGGCTCGTCACCGTCGCCGCGCCCTTCAAGGTGAGCGTCGCGCCGCCCGCCACGTAGAGCCGAGGCGCGTTCTTGAGTTCGCCCGAAAGCGTCGCGGATTGGCAGACCATGAGCGACTTTGGCATCACGTCGTCCGCCGTGACGGAAATTTCCGCGTCCGCGAAAATCGTCACGATGTCGTCCGCCGTCGGGACTTCGCCTCCGCTCCAGTTCGCCGCGTCCGACCAGTTGGTGGACACGCCTCCGACCCACGAGACGACGGACGATTCCTCCTCAACCGACGGGAACTCGTAGGCGGTGACTTCATCTTTCGTGAGTTTCCGCTCAAAAATCGCCATCGCGGTGATGACCATGTTGGAGGTGGAAGAGAATGTCGCGGCATGGGAAGAGGACGCGCTCCACAGACCGCCGACCGAAAGGCCGTTGTAGGTGGCGCTCGACGCATTGAGTTTGTTGGCGGCAAAGACTTGCGTGACGGACGAGCCGGTTTCGTTCGTCGTCACCATATAGGCGTCTGTGCCGACGCCAGACGCTGTGTTGAAGCAGAACGCAAGCCCCGTCAGGCTCTCAACAAGGGCGGCGGAGGTCGTTCCATTGTTCCATTTTCCAGTCTGAGTCCAAACGCCCTGCACCTTGTTCCCGGAGGCCTGGGCGTAGACACCCGTATACTCGGACGTGTTGCCGGATTTTGTCGCGAAGAGGAGTTGGTCTTTGCCGCCGCTCAAATCGACGGTTGCGCGAAGGATGACGGACACTTGGGTGTAGGTGGAACTGGGCGTCAGTTGAAGCCCCACCTTCTCCTGCGTGATCGCGAGCGCGTTTGTGACGCCGCCTTCCACGAGCGGCGTGTTGCCGTTGAGCGCAAGCGTCCACCGCCCCTTGG
>CAVEND010000179.1:0-2589 GCA_963616865.1 Faecalibacterium prausnitzii
TCTACAAGGGGCGCATCGTCGAGGTCGGCCCCACGAAGGACATTTTCACAAACCCAAAGAACAAGCAGACGGAAGACTACGTCTCAGGAAGGTTCGGCTGACCATGACCATGAAAATCAACTACGAGGAGGCCATCGCCTCCGTCCGGGAGGACTTGCGCGAGAACGCGCAACGCGCCGCCACCGCCGTGCAGACGGCCCTGAAGGCGCTCGAGAACGAGGACGCGCAGCTCGCCCGCGCGGTCATCGACGGCGACACGGCCATCGACCTCGCCGAGAACGCGATCGAGGAGAAGTGCCTCGACATCCTCGCGCTCGACGGGCCCGTCGCGACCGACTTGCGCCGCGTCGTGACGATCCTCAAGACGAACGCGCAGATCGAGCGGCTCGGCGACCTCGCGACGAACATCGCCGAGGACATCGTCTACCTGAAGACCGCCGAGATCGTCCGGCACGATCAGCCGAAGAACGCGCGGTAGAGCGCGCGGACGGCCGCGTCGCGATCCTTGGAGCGGATGGCGAGCATGAACGAGACCTCCGAGGAGCCTTGGTTCACCATCGACATCGAGATGCCGACGGAGGAGAGCGCGAGGCAGGCCTTCGCGAGCATGCCCGGCGTGTAGCACATGCCCTCGCCCACGACCATGAGCATCGTCAGGTCATGCTCGACCGTGACGAAGTCGGGCTCGAGGACGCGCTTGATCTCCCGGACGACGCGCAGCTCGCGCTCCTTCGGGAGATACTTCTCCTTCACGAGGACGCACTGCGAGTCGACGCCGGAGGGCATGTGCTCGTAGGAGACCTCGTTGTCCTCCAGAATCTGCAGGAGCTTGCGCCCGAAGCCGATCTGGCGGTTCATGAGATACTTCTCGACGACGATGTTGCAGCAGTGGTCGGCGCTCGCGATGCCCACGACCGTCCCGGGGACGACGCGCCGCGACTGCTGGATCATCGTGCCCGGCTCGCTCGGGTGGTTCGTGTTGCGGATGTTGATCGGGATGCGCGCCTTGACGGCGGGGATCACCGCGTCGTCGTTGAAAACGCCGAAGCCCGCGTAGGAGAGCTCGCGCATCTCGCGGTAGGTCATCGTCGGGATGCCCTCGCCGTCCTTCACCTCCGCGACGATGCGCGGGTCGCACGGGTAGACGGAGTCGACGTCGGTGAAGTTCTCGTAGACGTCGGCGCACACGGCCGCCGCGAGGATCGACCCCGTGATGTCGGAGCCCCCGCGTGGGAACGTCGCGACCTTGCCCTCGCGCGTGTAGCCGAAGAAGCCGGGGTAGACGACGATCCCCTCGAAGGAGGCGAACGCCTTTTCCAGCCGCTCGTAGCTCTCCGGGTCGAGCTGCGCGTCGCCGAACGCGCCCGTGAGGATCATGCCCGTCTCCTTGGGGCTGGCGTAACGCGCCTTCCGCCCACGCGCCGCGAACGCGACGGCGACGAGCTTGGCGTTGTTGTCCTCGCCGGCGGCCTTCATCAAATCCATAAACTCGTCGTCTTTGAGCGTGCCCACCTGCGCGAGCCGCGCGCGGATGTCGCGCTGGATCTCGTGGACGATCTCGTCGCCGAGGCGCAGGGACTGCGCCATCTCGGCGTAGCGCTCGACCACGGCGCCGACCTGGCGATCCGTGTTCTCGCCGCGCCGGGCGACGTCCGCGAGTTCGATCAGGAGATCCGTCACCTTCGTGTCCCCGTCGAAGCGCTTGCCGGGCGCCGAGACGACGACGATCCGCCGCGCCGGGTCCGCGAGAACGATGTCGAGAACCTTGTTGAGCTGCGCCGCGTCCGCGAGGGAGCTGCCGCCGAATTTACAAACTTTCATCTTGCGTGCCTTTGGAAAATACTGTGAATTATACCATAAATGCCGCTCTTCCACCCCAACAGGATCAGGACGGCGAGAAGCGCGAGCGGCGCCAAGACGAACGCCTTGGGGCCCCACGACGTGAAGAGGATCGAGCCCAAGATGGCCCCGAGGACGAAGAGGACGATGACGGAGAAGTAGTGCCGCGCCTTGCTGAACCCGGCGGGGTCGGCCCCTTTGAGGCCGTTGAAGAGCGCGTCGGCCCCGCTGCGAAGGTTGCCCGTGCACATCGTCGAGGCGAAGGGGAGGCCGTGCACGCGGCGGAACGTCTGGACTTGCAACGCGCAGACGAACGAGATCGTCGCGTTCACGGCCGCGTCCGCGCTTCCGCACGGCACGAAGGCGACGAGGAAGAGGAGGATGATCTCGAGGACGAGGACGGCCTGGTGCCAGTCGAAGGCCCGCCGTGCGCCGAGTTTCGACTGGATCGCGTCCGCCATGACGATGCCGCCGCCATACGCCAGGATGGCGGCCAGGTAGCCGCCGCACGCGGCCCAGGCGCCCTTGGAAAGCCCCATGCCGAGCAAGACCATGTTGCCCGTCACGGCGTTCGCGAAGACGTGTCCCCGGCAGAGGAAGGAGTAGGCGTCCGTGAACCCGCCGACCATGCTCAGGAGGCACACGGCCGCGAGCCGTTCCTCCTCGCGGATCTCTGCGTCAATCGTCATTCGTCCTCAGAAGCGCCACGGCGAAACATCTCAAATCGTTCATTCTTTTTCTCCCAAAAAG
>CAVEND010000180.1:0-2571 GCA_963616865.1 Faecalibacterium prausnitzii
AAAACCTCCGACCTCTTCGTCGCCGCCGCGCTGATGGGTGCGCTCGCGGCGGACGGCTCGCGTGAGACGCTGACCGCTTTGGAGACGTTCGCGAACAACCTCGGCTTGGCGTTCCAGTATGAGGACGACCTCCTTGACGGCGACGGCCTCTATCCCCAAGAGGAGACGGCTCGCCTCGCCGACGAGACGACGGCGGCCGCCTTGGGGGCGTTGGAGTCCCTGCCGGGGGATGTGAACCCGTTGCGCGAACTTGCCCTCAAACTCCTCCATCGAAAGGTCTGAACGATGAGACTCACCTTTTACGGCGCGGCGCAGACGACGACGGGCTCCATGCACCTCTTGGAGGCGAACGGCAAGCGGATTCTGCTCGACTGCGGCCTTTACCAAGGACACCGCAAGGAGGCGTTCGAGAAGAACCGCAACCTCCCCATCGACGCGAAGACGATTGATTACGTCATCCTCTCGCACGCGCACATCGACCACTCGGGCAACTTGCCGCAGCTCGTGCGTCAGGGCTTTCGCGGGCGCGTCTTCGCGCGGCAATCGACGACCGATCTCTGCCCGATCATGCTCAAGGACTCCTGCTTCCTCCAAAAGCGCGACTTGGACTACATCAACAAACGCCGCCGCCGGGAGGGGAAGACGCTCTTCGAGCCGCTTTACGACGAGTCGGACGTGGACGCGCTCATGCAGCTTTTCGTGCCGACGCACATGCACGAGCCACGCGAGATCTGCCGAGGGGTGACGCTGGAGTTCTTCAACGCCGGTCACATCTTGGGCTCCGCCTTGACGCAGCTCGACATCCGCTCCGACCACGGCAAGAACCACCGCCTGCTCTTCTCCGGCGACTTGGGTCAGCCGAACCAGCCCATCCTGCGCCACCACGAATACCCGGCGGGGGCGGACATCCTGCTCGTCGAGTCGACCTACGCCGACCGCTTCCACCCGCCGGCCGACGACGTGGAGTATCGGTTGGAGACTTACCTGAAGCACATCGACCGCCACAACGCGAAACTCATCATCCCCGCGTTCTCCGTCGGGCGGACGCAGCAGGTCATCTACTACCTCAACCGCTTGGCGGACAAGGGGAAGTTCCCCCGCGAGGTGCGCGTCTTCATCGACTCGCCGCTCTCGCGCAAGGCGACGGAGATCTACGCGAAGCACCGCGAGGTCTACAACGACGAGGCGCGGGCGATGATCGCGCAGGGGCGCGACCCCCTCGTCTGCCCCAACATGGCCTTCGTGGGAACGCCGGAGGAGTCGATGGCGCTCAACGACATGCCGGGGCCCATGGTCATCATCGCGGCGAGCGGCATGTGCGAGGGCGGGCGCGTCCTCCACCACCTGAAGCACGGCGTCACGGATCCCGACAACATCGTCCTCATCTGCGGCTTTCAGGCCGAGAACACGCTGGGGCGGCGGATCGTCGAGAAGCGCGAGACGCTGCGGATCTTGGGCGAGGAGATTCCGCTCCGCGCCCGCGTGGAGGTCATCAACGCGCTCTCGGCGCACGCGGATCGCGGCGGCCTCACGCACTGGATCTCCGAGGTCAAGGACAACGTGCGCCACGCCTTCGCCATCCACGGCGAGCCGGAGAAGGTCGCGGCGATGGCGGAGATTCTGCGCGAGCAGGGCATCCGCGCCGTCTCGGCCCCCGTCCCCGGTCAGGTCTTCAAGTTCGAGTAGCCGTGGACTTCGCCGAGACGCTCCGCTTCCGCGCAACGTGTTTGCGCCTCATCCGCGCGTTCTTCGACGCACGGGGCTTTTGCGAGGTGGCGACGCCCGTCTGCATCGCCGCGCCCGCGCCGGAGTTGCACATCCTCTGCCCGAAGGCGGCGGGCGGCTTCCTCCGCGCCTCGCCCGAACTCCAGATGAAGAAGATCCTCGCCGCCGGGGTTGACAAGGTTTACCAGATCGGCCCGTGCTTCCGCGAGGGCGAGAAGGGGACGCGCCACAACCCGGAGTTCACCATGATGGAGTGGTATCGCCTCAACGCGGACTACACGGCCATCCAGCGCGATCTTGAGGAACTCCTCTTTTTCCTGTGCGACCATCTTTCGCTCGAACGCCCCTCGTGCCGCGTTCAAACGGTGCGCGAGACGTATCTCAAAGAGGCGCGTTGGGATCCGTGGGTTGGCGCGTTCGACCAAGATCGCTTCGACTACGACATGGCGACGAGAATCGAGCCGTCGTTTTCGGACGACGCCGTTTTCCTGACGGACTATCCCGTGGCGGCGGCCTCCTTGGCGCGGACGCGCGGGGACGTGGCGGAACGCTGGGAGTTTTATTGGAAGGGGATGGAGCTCGCCAACTGCTTCAGCGAGCTCTGCGACGCGGCCGAGCAGCGGCGCCGCTTCGAGCGGGCGCGGGCGGAACGCGCCGAGGCGGGCGAGAGCGACTATCCGCTCGACGAGGAGTTCCTTGCGCTCCTTCCCCTCATCCCGTCTGCCGCCGGCGTCGCGCTCGGCGTTGACCGCCTTGTCGCCGCGCTCGCGGGCGCGCGCGACATTCACGAAGTGATGGTCTCGTAGGCGTAAGCGTGCCGCTCGCGACCGTGTGTTGTCTGTCCGT
>CAVEND010000181.1:0-2521 GCA_963616865.1 Faecalibacterium prausnitzii
GAGGCCGTCTGGGGGATGCTCCCGAAGAACAACATCGCGCGCAAGATGATGACGCGCGTGAAGATCTTCGCGGGCGAGGCCGACGCGGGACTTCTCGCGGCGCAGAAACCGGTCGCGATCACGCTCTAAAGGAGGGGAAGAACATGGCTACGATCAAGTCGATTTCCGCCGGCACGGGCCGCCGCAAGACGGCGACCGCGCGCGTCACGCTCGTCGAGGGCACAGGTGTTTGGACGGTCAACAAGACTCCGTTGGAGACTTACTTCCCGTCCGAGGCTCTCCGCGACTACCTCAAGCAGCCCGTCGCGATCTCCGGCTACGACCTCTCGAAGGTCGATGTCATCGTCTCCGCCAAGGGCGGCGGCATCTCGGGTCAGGCTGGCGCCATCCGCCACGGCCTCGCCCGCGCCCTCGTCGCGGCCGACGAGGCGACGCGCGCCGCGCTCAAGAAGGCCGGCTGCCTCACACGCGACAGCCGCATGAAGGAGCGCAAGAAACCCGGCCAGCCCGGCGCGCGCAAACGCTTCCAGTTCTCGAAGCGCTGATGGCGACAACGGAGACGGCGGCGCGTTGTTCGCCGCCGTTTTCGTTTGGAGGGACTGTTCGGGAGGTTTGGAAGGAAGAGTTATGGCATTTGGATTTCTGAAGAAGATCGTCTCGGCCCTGACGGGAGAGAAAAAGACCGCGCCGGGGAAGAGGAAGCGCCGCCGTTCGCAGGGCGCGAAGGGCTCCGCGTCGGGGAAGCCCCAGCCGCAGCCGAAGGGGAATCCGCCGCCGAGCCGGCCGAAGCCGGGCCCGCGTTCGGGCGGCCAAAGGCCCGCCGCGTCACGCGACCGGAAGCGTTCGCCGAAGTCGTCGAGGGGGTCCCGCGCGGCGGTCGTCAACACCGCCGCCGACGAGATGCGCCCCGGTGGCGAGATCTCCGACAAGGAGCTCGCCGCCCGCAAGGCCGCGCACCTCGCGTGGGATCCCGCCTCGTTCGCGGTCGAGCCGCAGGAGGGAAAAAAGCGCTTCCACGACTTCAACCTGCCCTCCGAGGTCATGCACGGCATCGCGGACTTGGGCTTCAAGTATTGCACCGAGATCCAGGCCCTCTCGCTCGAACAGGCGCTCGCCGGCAAGAACATCGCCGGCAAGGCGCAGACGGGTTCCGGCAAGACGGCGGCGTTCCTCGTCGCGATCCTGACGCGCTACCTGCAAACGCCCGAGCACCGCGCCAAGACGGGCGGCCGGCCGCGCGCGCTCGTCATCGCGCCGACGCGCGAGCTCGTCATCCAGATCTGCAAGGACGCCGACGCGATTGGCAAATACACGGGGCTTAAGTCGCTCGCCGTCTACGGCGGCATGGACTACGACCGCCAGCGGCGCGAACTTTTGTCCTCGCCCGTCGACCTCCTCGTGGCGACGCCGGGGCGGCTCCTTGATTTCACGAAGAGCCACGTCATCCATTTGGAGGATGTCGACACGCTCGTCATCGACGAGGCCGACCGCATGCTCGACATGGGCTTCATCCCCGACGTCCGCCGCATCATGAGCTATCTGCCGCCGAAGAACAAGCGCGCGACGATGCTCTATTCCGCGACGCTCAACGAGACGGTGATGCGCCTCGCGATGAACTGGATGGAGGAGCCGTTCAAGGCGGAGGTGGCCGGCGAGACGAACGCGACGGCGGCCGTCAAGCAGGTCGTCTACGTCATTCAGGCGAAGGACAAGTTCACCGTCCTCTACAACCACATCGCGCTCCACCCCGAGGCGCGGACGATTGTCTTCTGCAACCGCAAGTCGACGACGGAGGATGTCTACGAGTCGCTGAAGGTGCGCGGCGTGTCGGTTGACATGCTCTCGGGCGACGTCAACCAGAACAAGCGCCTCAAGGTGCTTGAGGACTTCCGCGAGGGCGCGGTCAAGGTCGTCGTGGCGACCGACGTCGCCGGGCGCGGCATCGACGTGAAGGGGCTTGAATACGTCATCAACTTCGACTTCCCCTACGAGGCCGAGGATTACGTCCACCGCATCGGGCGCACGGGTCGCGCCGGCTCGACGGGCATCGCCATCTCGTTCGCCGACGAGTTCGAGAGCTGCCAGATCCCCGACATCGAGAAGTTCATCAACGAGGAACTCAAGTGCACCGTGATTCCGCCGGAGGATCCGCTCCTGAAGCCGCTCCCCGCCCGGCACACGCACTTGGGCGCGGTTGACGCGGCCGCCCAGGCCGCCGTCGACGCCCGCGAAGCCGCCGGCGAGGAGGAGAAGGCCGCCGCCGCCGCGCTCGTCGGCATCCACGCGACCACGGGTTCGGGCGCGTCCGCCACCTTGCGCGAGCAGACGGTGACGCGGCCGCTTCCGACGTTCGAGCACGCGCTGGAGGAGAAGAAGCCGCCCGTGGACGAGTCGGACATCTACTCGAAGCCTGTCGAGCAGACGGTCAAGACCCAAGAGTGGGCGCCGTGATCCGCTGAACCTTCGGGGCGGCGGTGGCGTTCAAGAAAGTATGAAACACATCTCCGCCCCGTCGGGGCTT
>CAVEND010000182.1:0-2498 GCA_963616865.1 Faecalibacterium prausnitzii
GATCCTCGTCTCCGAGGTCTGCCGCGCCCTCGGCATCGGCGGCTGGAAGATCTGATGCGGCCTCACGGCCGCCCGCGCGGTCGGGGAATCGTGCGGATGCCCATCTCGCGGAGCGCCTTGTTGCGCTCTTCCCAAAGCGCGGGGTCGGGGTTCGCCTCAAGCTCGTTTTGGACGCGGCGGTAAATGAGCCGCTCCTCCTCCTGACGCTCCTCCAGTCGGCGCATGAAGGACGAGGCCGTCCCCACGCCGTCGGACAGATACGCCCGCAGTTCCTCTTTGAGACCGTTCACGATTTCCTTCAGTTCGGTCACTTCGCGGCTGTCCCCATCGGCGAACGCGATTGTGTTCGTGAGGCAGGCCGTCAAGGCATCCGGCGACTTGAGGCGTGCGGGGCGGGGCATCGTCGCGCCCGGCATCGCGTAGCGCGCGAGAAACCGCTCGCCATCCAAGGCGAACACGTTCGCGAAACCGTCCGCGACCATCTCCTCGATGATCGCGGGGTCGCCGTAAATCTGATGGCGCTCCGCGACCTCGGCGGGATTGGAGAGGATGTCCAAACGCTTCTCCGCCGAGCGCAAGGCGACGAGCAGCCCCGCGATGACAAGCCCCAACGCTCCGATGAGGAGCCACCTCTTGCCCTTGCCGAAAAGCGCGTTGACAAGACCCGGCGCCTCCGTCAGGCGGCTGGGCTTCACGCCCCGCGAACGCAACGCGGCGAACGCGGCGTCCTTGTTGGCCGCGTTGACCGTTCCGTTGTGCAGGACGTTGTCGCCCGTGCGATACTGGTAGGTGAACTTCAAGGCGCTCCTGAACCTGTCATTTGCCCAACGCGCCGCGCTTCGATTCGGGGAGGATCTTGATGGGCTTCGTGGGCATTTGGTGAACCTTGTCCCAAATGGCCTTTTGGACGTCGTTCGTGGGGGCGGGCGCCCAGCCCTCCTCGCACGCGTCGTAATAGGTGCCGCGCCGCGCCTGACGGTAGCCCGCTCCCGCGAGGAAGCCGGAGACTTTGCTGAACGCCTCCGGGGAGTAGTCCTTGCACACGAGCGCGTCGATGCCGTCCATGCCGTGAGCCGGCTTGAGGACGCACTGCGGCATCATCGAGGAATCGCAACCGCCGTGGATGTAGGCGAAGAGGCGGTTCGCGAGGCGCGTGACGCGGCCGTCGATCCTCTCCCGCGCGGGGGAGTCCGCCATGATTTGCGCGACATTGAGGAGGGCCCAGCCGTTTTCACACGCGGCGAGACAGATCGGCAGGCGCGGGTCGTTCACAATCCAGATCGCGCCCTTGGCCTTGAGAGACGCGAGCGTGGTGGGGATGTCCCGGATGTCGGGTGTCTCCCCCGCGACAAGCCGGATGTCGATGTTGAAATCGTCCGCGAGGCGTTTCACGACGGGCGCGAACGAATCCTCCGTCACGACGTTTTGCGTGTTCACGAAGAGGAATGTGCCGTGGTCTTTCGGCCATATCTCCAAGGCGCCGCCGAGTTCCGCCGTCTCGTCGGCAAAAGCGACGCCGCACAGGATCGTGGTGGCGATGGCGATGGTTTTGGCGTTCATGGTGTGTCCTCCTTGTTTTGAAGTGAATCCGCGTGGGCGGCGTCCCCGTCCTCATAGTCCGGCAGGATCTCCTCAAGGGGGATCTCCTTGATCCCCTGCTCCTTGAGCCTCGCGTTGGCGATCTCAAGTTGCTCCTTGAAGATTTTGATGTCGGTGTCCCCCTCCCTCGCGATCTCGGTGAGGAGTCCGCAAAGTTCCGTCCGCGTCTCATACGCCTGCTTGCGGAACTCGTAGGCGGCGCGGATGGTGTCGTTGACGGAGAAGCCCTCGCCCATGGAGTCCAGCAACTCGCCCTGCGCCGCGATCAGCCGCTCCTTGTGCGCCAAGCGGTGCGCGTCGTCCGTCTCCTTGGCGACGATTTTGTATTTGGCGAGGCTTTCAAGAAACGCCTTGTTGCCGTTGTCGATCTCGCCCACGTCCTCGCCTGCGGCGGCCGCTTGGCGCATGTCGTCCTCCAAAAGAAACGAGTAGGGGAATGGCGGCATGGGTTCGCCCGGCTCGATGGAGAGCAATGAGCCAAGCTCCTGGCACACGCGCGTCCGCAGCGCGTTGTCGGGGTCTTTCGGGTCGAGCGGCGGCACGATCCACTGCGTCTCGTTCGTCACGGCCTTCTTGACAAACGCTTTCGCCTGTTCGCCGAACTCGGCGGCGATGTCGTGCGCGGATTTAGGAGTCTCGTTGTCGCCCGCGTTCGAACCCGACACGTCCGCTGGCGCGGCTTCGGTGGTTCTCGCGGCCTTGCGATCTGAACGAGCGGCCCCATCCTTGGCGGGCGGTGTCGATTTGAAGACGAACAAGACGACGGCGGCGACCGCGCCGACGACGGCCCAGACGGCGACCCGCGCCCAACGGACGGAGCCACCCCGCTGTGCGGTGCGCGGGGCGGGCTTTTTGACCCCGCCCTTCGCCTCGTCCACGCGAATCGCGGAGATGCCGCG
>CAVEND010000183.1:0-2498 GCA_963616865.1 Faecalibacterium prausnitzii
AACGAGTCGGTGGACGCGGTTTCGTAAACCCACGGATAAAGCGGCGAGAGGTGGAGTTTCTCCAAAATGCGCAGGATGAACACGAGCGGCGCGACCGGCATGGGGCGGATCTTCTTGCCGTGGCCGGCGCGGTCGAGGACGGCCTGGTAGTCCTCCTTCATCGTCGTGAAGTCCTTCGCGCCGATGTTGAACGCGGTGGCGACGACATCCTTCGGTTTCGTCATCGCGCTCCAGATCGCCTCGTCGAGATCGTCGACGTCCATGAGTTGGTAGCGGTTTTTCCCAGACCCGATCATCGGGAAGCCGTGACCCGTGTAGGCCCAGTCGTAGAAGAGCGCGAACACGCCGAGGCGCTCCGGGCCCACGAAACTCTTGGGGCGGATGATCGAGACGCAAAAGCCGTCCTTGATCGCGTCGCGGCAAATGTCCTCGGCCTCGATCTTCGCCTGCCCGTAGGGGCCCACGCCGACGAGCGGGTCGGTCTCGTCAATCGGATGCTTCTTCGGCACGCCGTAGACGGCCGTCGAGGAGATTTGGATCATGCGGTCGAGGTTGAACTTGCGCGCGGCGTTCAAGACATTGCGGCAACCGTCCACCTCCGTCGTGCGGATGTCCTCCTCGCTGTAGAGCGGGAGCGCCGCCGCGCAGTGGACGACGACGTCGCAGCCTTCCGTGACGCGCTCGACCGCCGCGACGTCGCGGACATCGCCCTTCACGAAGCGAAGCCACGGCTCGTCCCTCTCGGGATAGTCGAAGTCGGCGATGTCGAGGACGCGGATTTCCTCGACGCCCTTCTGACGGAGGAAGCGGATGAGATTGATTCCGAGAAAGCCGGAACCGCCCGTGACGAGAACTTTCATGACGCTATTATACCATAAGTTGAAAGCGCCGCCACGGATCAACTCCAAGGCGGCGCTTTTTGTGCGATGTTCCCGAAGCCTTACGCCCGCTTCTTGATGACGGGAATCTGCGCGGCCGCGACCGACTGGCCGAGGCGACGCGCCTTCTCGTCGGGCATGAAGATGTCGATCTTCTCCGCCCACTCGGGATAGACGTCCTTGAGCATCGCCTTCGCCGTTTCGAGGATGACCTCGCCGCCGAGACCCGACGTGACGCGGCCGAGGATCATCATGTTCTCGTAGTCGTAGAACTCGTTATACCACGGGATCGCGTGGGCGAGGAAGCGGCCGATCTGGATGTAGACCTTGAGCGCGCGCGCGTCGCCCTTCTCCATCGCCGCCTGAACGACTTTGAGACGCTCCGGGAGAGCCATCGTCTTCGGGAACGCGAAGCCGAACTTCTCGCCGAGCCAGTTGACGGCCTGCTGCGAGAACGCCATCGCGCCCACGCCGTAGTCGCCCGACCACTCGCACTTGGGCGCACACGGGTTGAAGTCGACGGGGGCGAACGCGAGCTCGCTGATGCGCCCGGTCATGCGGCCTTTCATGTCGACGTAGCCGACGGCCTCCGACGAGCCCATCGCGACGCCGAGGATGCCCTTCTTGTTCATCGTGATCATGCCCGCCAAGGCCGTCACGTCGCCGTCGTTGTAGATCGCGAACGGCACGCCCCAGTCCTTCTCGATGCGGAAGAAGAGGTTCTGCGCCTCCTCGAACTTGGACGGGTTCTTCTCCTTGATGGCGCGGAAGAGCGAGGCGATGCCCATCTTCTGGCCGACGAGCGTGCCGGCCGTCGAGCCGCCGATCGCGTCCACGCGCGGCAGGCTCTTCGCCGCCTCTTTGAGGCCCGCCGTCAGCTTGGAATAGTGGTATTCCGGGTCGGGCTGGTTGCGCGGATCCCACGGGAACTCCTTCGAGAAGACGACCTTGCCGTTCTTGAGCGCGGAGATCTTGAAGTCGGACGCGCCGAGGTCGAAGCCGATGCGGCAGCCGTCGGCGACCGTCTTGACGAGCGCGGGCTTCTCGTTCATCTCGGGCATCTTCTTCAAAGGCACGATCACCGTCTCGACGGGGCGGCCGTAGATGGACGAGAAGAAGTCGTAGTCGAACGCGCGCGCGCCCTTCTTCGTGTAGGCCTTGGCGACGGGGGTGACGACCTTCTCCGGGCCCGAGAGGTAGAGCTTCCAGCCGCCCGCCGACCAGACGATGAACTTCGCGATGCGCTCGACGACGTGCGAGACGAACTTCTCGGCCTGGGGGTCGAGGCGCTTCGGGACGGGCAGGTCGTAGCGGAAGACCTTGCCGTCCTCGCGCTCCCACGCGATGGCGACGATCTGCGCGTTCGCCTTGTTCTCGATGCCGTCATAGACTTGCCACAACGCGCTCATCGGGGCGATGAACGCCGACGAGGGGCAGGCACATTTTTTCTTACCGCAGGAACACGCCATACTTGCAACTCCTTCTCAATGGGTTAGTAAAGTTGTCCCTATTATAGCAAAAGAAACCTCCGCACGCAAATTAGTTGCGCGCGAAGCTGCGGGCGTGGGCGGAGGGGCTAAGTTCAATCACCGCGTCGACTCTGAATGTCTCGCCGCTTGG
>CAVEND010000184.1:0-2496 GCA_963616865.1 Faecalibacterium prausnitzii
GTGGAGATTCCCGTCGAGGTCGTCGAGATCGTCCGCAAGACGTCCTCCGTCAACCTGAAGGGCGCGCGGATCATCGTCGCGGGCGGCGCGGGCGTGGGCTCGAAGGAGAACTTCGCGCTCCTGCACGAGCTCGCCGCCGTCTTGGGCGGCGCCGTCGGTGGCTCGCGCGCGGCGGTTGACCTCGGCTACTGCGAGCACGAGCGGCAGATCGGCCAGACGGGCGTGACGGTGCGCCCCGCGCTCCTCATCAGCTGCGGCGTC
Organism: Faecalibacterium prausnitzii; assembly: GCA_963616865.1. Taxonomy (GTDB): domain Bacteria; phylum Verrucomicrobiota; class Kiritimatiellia; order RFP12; family UBA1067; genus UBA1067. The sequence continues at coordinate 262 of CAVEND010000184.1, forward strand.
TCCGGCGCCGTGCAGCACCTCGCGGGCATGCAGGACGCGGCGAAGATCATCGCCATCAACACCGACCGCGACGCGCCGATCTTCAAGGTCGCGCACTACGGCATCGTCGGCGACCTCAACGTCGTCGTCCCGAAACTCATCAAGGCGATTCGCTCGAAAGGTTAACATGGCCAATTTCTACTTGGACAACCCCGACATCGAGGAGACGCTGGATCTCCTCGACCTCACCGAAGTCGCGACGCTTCTGGAGGAGGACTTCAAGTTCGCGAAGGACTACGACTTCGCCCCGAAGGACGCGGCGGACGCGATTGACAACTACAAGCGGGCGATTTCGCTCTGCGGCGAGATCATGGCCGAGCGCATCGCGCCCCTCGCCGAGGAGACGGACGCGGTGGGCAACACGCTCAACGCCGACGGCTCCGTGACGCGCGCCCCCGGCATGAAACTCGCCATCGAGCTCTTCGGCAAGACGGGCCTCATGGGCGTGACGATCCCCTACTATCTCGGCGGCCTCAACATGCCCTGCACCGTCCTGACGGCGTGCAACGACATCGTTTCGCGCGGCGACGCCTCGCTCATGAACCTCTTTGGGCTTCAGGGCATCGCCGAGACGATCAACATGTTCGCCGACGAGGACATCAAAAAGGCTTATGTGCCGCGCCTCGTGACGGGCGAGTGGACGGGCGCGATGGTTCTGACCGAGCCCGACGCGGGCAGCGACCTCCAGAGCGTCAAGACGACGGCGCACCAGGACGCGGACGGCAACTGGTTCGTGAACGGCGTCAAGCGCTTCATCACGAACGGCTGCGGCGAGGTGCTGCTCGTCCTGGCGCGGACGGAGCCCGAGTTCTCCGACGGGCGCGGCCTCAGCTGCCTGCTCGTCGAGAAGGGCCCGTGGGTCAAGGTGCGCCGCTTGGAGAACAAGCTCGGCATCCACGGCTCGCCCACGTGCGAGATGGTCTTCACCGAGGCCCCGGCGAAGTTGATCGGCCTGCGCAAGCGCGGGCTCATCACCTACGTGATGGCCCTCATGAACGGCGCGCGCATGGGCATCGCCGCGCAGGGCACGGGCATCGGCGAGGCGGCCTACCGCGCCGCCCGCGCGTATGCGGCGAGCCGCAAGCAGTTTGGCGTCACCATCGACACCTTCCCCGCGCTGCGCGAGTTGATGAGCACGATGAGCGTCGAGCTGCAGGCGGCGCGTCTCTTGACCTACTACTCGGCGAAGAACGTCGATTTGGAGGCGGGGCTTGAACGCAAGTTCGCCGCGCTCAAGGGGACTCCGGAGGCGGCGGCGGTTCGCGCCCGTTTGAAGAAGGTCGCCGCGTTCAACAAGATGCTCACGCCCATGGCGAAGTATTACGGCTCGGAGATGTCGATGCGCAACGCGCAGGGCGCGATCAGCGTCCTCGGCGGCTCCGGCTTCATGAAGGACTACCCCTGCGAGCGCTACCTCCGCGACAGCCGCATCGCGACCATCTACGAGGGGACCTCGCAGCTGCAGGTCGTCGCGGCGGTGGCCGGCGTGACGGGCGGCCTCGTCGCGGATGTGATCGACGACATTCTCGGCGCGGGCTGGGCGGGCGAGCATCCGCGCATGGCCGCGCTCCTCGCCGACTTGAACGAGGCGTGCGCGTTCGTCAAGGCGCGGGAGGACGCGAAGACCTACCACGACCTCTCGGCGCGGAAACTCGTCGATGTCGGCATTTGGCTCGTCGTCGCCGCGCTCTTCGTCAAGGCGTCGGCGAAATACGAGTCGAAGAAGGCCGCGCTGGAGTTTTGGCTTCAGGTCGCCCTCCCGCGCGTGCGGGCGGAGCTCGCGCTCGTCCGCTCCGGCTACGAGGGGTCGACCGCCGCGTTCGAGACGCTGTGCCCGATGCCGAAGGAATCGTAAAAGGAGGAAGCGATGAGTTGGTTCGAGAAGAAGGAAAAACCCGCGATCCCGCCCGCCAAGGCGCTGTGGGCGATTTGCCCGAAGTGCGGCAGCCATTTTGAGAAGGCCGTCTGGCGCGGCAACAACGCGATCTGCCCCAAGTGCAACTACCACGGGCGGCTCTCCGCGCGCGAGCGCATCGCGCAGGTCGCGGACGCGGGGACGTTCAAGGAGGTCTTCCGCGAGGTCTCCTATTCCGACCACCTCGCCTTCCACGACGCGACGGGCGCCTACAAGGACAAGGTCGAGGCGACGATCAAGAAGTCGGGCGAGACGGAGTCGATTGTCATGGGTTCGTGCAC
>CAVEND010000185.1:0-2461 GCA_963616865.1 Faecalibacterium prausnitzii
CGACGCCGCTTTCCAACTTCGAGGCCGGCTCGAACTACAAGGATGTGCAGGATCCGACGGTGACGGTGCGGGTGAAGGTGGAAGAGTGGGGGGAGGGGTTTGTTGGAGGGTTGAACTCTTCAACCGCTTACCTTCTCATTTGGACGACCACGCCGTGGACGCTGCCGGAGAACTTGATGATTTGCGCGGGCGCGTCGATTGACTATGTGGCTGTCCGCGACTTGACGGATGACGCGCGTCCGATTTACGTGATGGCGAAGGCGCGGCTCTCCTCCATTTTCAAGAAGCCGGAGCAGTTCGAACTCGTCGCCACGTTCAAGGGCGACGCGCTCAAAGGGACGCGCTACGAGCCGATCTTCCCCTACTACGCCGACAAAGTTTCCGAGGGCGCGTTCCGCGTTCTCAATGACGATTACGTGACGACGGACGACGGCACGGGTCTCGTCCACATCGCGCCCGCTTACGGCGAGGACGACTTCCGCGTCTGCCGCGAGGCCGGCATGACCGCGCTCGTCGATCCGCTCGACGCCTCGTGCGCGTTCACGGACGAGATCCCCGACTACAAGGGACGCTTCTGCAAGGACTGCGACAAGGACATCATCCAAGACTTGAAGCGGCGCGGCAAGCTCGTCCACCAATCGACGATCACGCACGCCTACCCCTATTGCGACCGCACCGACACGCCGCTCATCTACCGCGCCATCGACGCGTGGTATGTCCGCGTCGAGGATCTCCACGAGCGGCTCAAACGGAACAACGCCTCCGTCCACTGGACGCCGGACTACGTTGGCGAGAAGCGCTTCGGCAACTGGCTTGGCGAGGCGCGTGACTGGAACATTTCGCGCAACCGCTTCTGGGGCAGCTGCATCCCCGTCTGGATCAACGACGACGACCCCACGGACATGATCTGCGTCGGGTCGCGCGCGGAGCTGGAGGCCCTCTCCGGCGTGCGGGTGACGGATCTCCACAAACACGTCATCGACAAGATCGTCATCACGAAGGATGGCAAGACCTACCACCGCACGCCCGAAGTCCTCGACTGCTGGTTCGAGAGTGGCTCGATGCCGTATGCGCAACAGCACTATATGGGAGGAGCAAACTCCACTGGTGGGGTGCGGGGAGATCTCTCCCCGTCCGTTCGAAAGGACGGGGCCTCTGGCGGCCCCGCACCCTTGCCTGTGGACGCGGAGGTTACCAAATTCTTCCCCGCCGACTTCATCGCGGAGGGGTTGGATCAGACACGCGGCTGGTTCTACACGCTCATGGTTTTGGGCACGTGCCTCTTCGACAAGAGCCCCTACAAAAACGTCATCGTCAACGGCCTCGTCCTCGCGGAGGATGGCAAGAAGATGTCGAAGCGTTTGAAGAACTACCCCGACCCGAACCTCATGCTCGACACCTACGGGGCGGACGCGATCAGGCTCTACATGATCTACTCGCCCGTCGTCCGCGCCGAGTCGCTGAAGTTCTCCGAGAACGGCGTCAAGCAGCTGATGCGCGACTTGCTCATCCCGTGGTGGAACGCCTACTCGTTCTTCGTCACCTACGCGAACGTCGACAACTTCCACGACGCGGAGGTCGTCGACCCGAAGAGCGCGAACCTCCTCGACCGCTGGATCGTCTCCTCGATGGAGACGCTCATCCACGACGTGACGGCGGCGATGGACGTCTACGACCTCCAAAAGTCCGTGCGGCCGTTCGTCCAGTTCATCGAGGATCTGACGAACTGGTATATCCGCCGCAGCCGCCGCCGCTTCTGGAAGTCGACGGACGACGCGGACAAACTCTTCGCCTACCGGACGCTCCGCTACGTCCTCGTCCAGCTCGCGAAAGTCGCGGCGCCGTTCACGCCGTTCATCGCCGAGGAGATTTACTCCAACTTGAAGGGCGCGGGCGACCCGGAGTCGGTGCACCTCTGCGACTTCCCGACGGCGAACGCCGCCGCGCGCGACCTCGCGCTCGAAAACGCGATGGCGCGGGTTCAGCAAATCGTCCGCCTCGGCCGTCAGCTTCGCGCCGACAACAACCTGAAGGTTCGCCAGCCGCTCTCGACGCTGCGCGTCGCGGGAGCCGGGGACTGGGGAGCGGGGAAGGAGGAACTCGTCTCCCTGATTCTCGACGAACTGAATGTGAAGAATGTCGAGTTCATCGCCGACGAGACGCAACTCTGCGACGTCGCCTACAAGGCGAACTTCAAGACGCTGGGGCCGAAGTGCGGGCCCAAGATGAAGGCCGTGGCGGCGGCGATTGCGTCCGCAGGAAATAATCGAATAATCGAATTATCGAATAATCGAATCGACCACTGCGAAATCGAGGGAGTCGAGATTACCCGCGATGACATCTTGGTGACGCGGAAACCCAAGGCGGGGTTGGTTGTCGCTTCGGAGGGCGATCTCGTCGTCGCGCTGGAGACCGCGCTCACGCCCGCGCTCGTCGCCGAGGGGTTGGCGCGCGAGTTCGT
>CAVEND010000186.1:0-2446 GCA_963616865.1 Faecalibacterium prausnitzii
GCGTGGCGGCGAATCTGCTGCTGGGTGACGAACACGTCCTCCGGGAACGGCAGGAAGTTGTTCTTCGCCGAGCGGAGGAAGCCGTGCCCCTCGCGGACAATCTCCAAGCACCCCGACGCGAGAACCGCCCCGCCCTGCTGGAGGTAGCGGCGGATCGCGGCGAAGATGAGCTCGTGCTTGCGGTAGGAGCCGAGTTCCTCCGGGTCCGCGCCCGGCATCATGCGCTCGACGATGAGCGGCGACGGCCACGCCTGAATGTCGGCGAGGCGGTATTCGGGCAGCTCCGGGTTGCGCTTCGGGTTGATCAACGCTTCGGCCGCCTCGTCGCGTGTCTCCGTCGGAAGCGGCGCGTTGAGGAGCGGATTCACCGACTCCGAGCCGTTCGCGCCGCGCAAGGGCGAGTTGTTGACCTTGGCGCCGCCACGCGGGTGCGGATACTTCTTGAACCGCTTGGGGTAGAACTTGCGCTTCTGTCCGCCGTCCGCACGGGGCGGTTCGGCGGAAGGTGGATTCGCGGGCGCGGGATTCGACGGCGCGGGAGCGGACGCACCCGACGCGGGCGCGGGGGCTGGGGTCACTTCTTCAGACATATTATTTTTCGGACTGTTGCAACCAAGAGACGAACGCTTTTGTCTTCAGCCGCAACTCGTCAACCGATCCTTCGTTGGTGATGACATAGTTGGCGCGGGCGGCCTTCTCGCCGACGGGCAGCTGCGCGTGGATGCGCGCCTCGGCCTCTTCCCGCGTGTGGTGGCGCGTCGTCATCAACCGGGCGACTTGCGCCGCCCGCGTCGAAACGACAGCGCATATTATATCATAATTCCGATCCCAATGGGCTTCAAAAAGAAGCGGCACGACGGCGATGGCCGTGCGCCCTTCCCGCGTCGCCGTGTCGAGAAAGTCGTCGATCTCGCGCTTGACGAGCGGGTGAAGCCGCGCCTCCAACGCCCGCCGCGCTTCCTCGTCCGCGAAAACCTCCTTCGCGAGACGGCGGCGTTCGGCGGGATCGGGGATCAAGCGGTGGACGACATCGTCCGCGTCAATCGTCAAGACGCCCGCCTCGTTCAGAAAACGCGAGACGAGCGACTTGCCACACGCAATGCCGCCCGTCAACGCGATTCGTCTCACGCCTGCCACGGCGCGTTCAATCAGTTCGCCGTCGGCGCCGGCTTGACGTCGCCGCCAGAGGTCGTCGTCGGCTCGTTGATCTTCAGCTCGCGGCCGGCCGGCGTGATCAGGCGACCCGTCACGAAGATGAGCAAGTTGCGCTTGATCGTCTGCTCGGCGTGGGAGCGGAAGAGCCGCCCGATGAAGGGCAAGTCGCCCAAGAAGGGAACTTTGTCGTCCATCGCCTTGCGCTGCTCGGTGATGAGACCGCCCATCACAACCGTCGCGCCGGGGGTGATCGAGACCTTCGAGTCAATCGAGCGGACATGGAAGAACGGCTGCTCCATCGGGGCCTCGTAGTAGGTGATGTTGTTGTTGTTCCCGCCGCCGAGGATCGAGGAATACATCTGCGCGACCGCGTTCCAGTATTGCGCGATGATGCTCTCCTTCAGCGCCGTGTCGGCCGGCTCGGCGTTGCCGAACGGCGGCACGAGCTCGCCGAGCGACAAGTCGCCCACGTTGGCGTTGCCCGTGAAGGGAATGCGCATGCCGTAGTTCTTCCACGTCGGCTCGTCCACGACCTGCGGCTTCAACTCCAAATCAATCGTGCCGCCGTTCGCCTCCGAGTAGGTCGGCGTGACGTCAAGGATGACGCCCACTTCGCGCATCGTGAAGTTCTGCGGCTCGACGATGGCCAGAACGGCCGACTGGCTGCCGCTCGAATAGCCCGACGAGGAGCTGGACTGGAGCTGGACATCGTAGTCCTGCGGATAGATGTATTCGGTGACGATCTTGATGACGGCGTTCTCGCCCGACTTCGTGACGATCTTCGGCGCGGAGAGGAGGTCGGTGTCGCTGCGCTGGGCGAGCATGTGGAGGATCATCGAAAGATCCGCCTGACCCAAGAAGGCGTTGACGCGCATGAACTGGTCGTTGTAGGACGAACCCGACCCCGAAATATGGTTGCCCGTCGTCGAGAGGTAGCGCCCGCCCATCGAGTAGGTGCGCGTGCCGTCGTCGGACGTCGTCTGCGAGAAGTCCGACACGCCGCCGATGGCGTTGACGCCTATGTTCGGCAGCTTGCTGCCGGAGCCAATCGTGGACGCGTTCCCACCGGTGTCCACCTGTGTGTGGCTGTTGCCCTTGTTGTCGTAGCTCGACGAAGAGGACGACGATGACGCATCCGCCACATACTTGTTGTAGTATTTCGACCCATTGAGGTGCAGGAGCTGCGAGAGCTTGTTGTCGAGGCGGAGGCTGTAGTCGCTGTTCAAGATCCACTCGAAGCCGAGCGAGTTCAGATCCTCCTGCGAAACTTCGACGAAGCGCGTCTCGATCT
>CAVEND010000187.1:0-2411 GCA_963616865.1 Faecalibacterium prausnitzii
AGGCGCTCGCGGCGGAGGATCCGACGTGCCAGTTCCGCGAGGACGAGGAGACGGGGCAGACGATCCTCTCCGGCATGGGCGAGTTGCATTTGGAAATCCTCGTCGACCGCCTGAAGCGCGAGTTCAAGTGCGCGGCGAACGTCGGCAAGCCGATGGTCAGCTACCTCGAGACGGTCACGCAGCCGGCGGAGACCTCGTTCACCTTCGACCGCGAGCTCGGCGGCAAGCGGCACGCGGTCACGCTTGACCTTTCTGTGCGGCCGCTCGACCGAGGGGCGGGGACGAAGGTCACGCTCGCGCGCGATTTCGTCAACCTCGTCCCGGACAAGGCGTTGCAAACGTGCGTCACGCAGGGGCTCTCCGACGGCATCGCGACGGGCGTTCTCGCGCGTTATCCGATGACGGACGTGGAGGTCGTCTGCCGAGGCGCGACCTTGGTCGATCCCGAGGTGTCCGACGAGGTCGCGTTCCGCTCGGCGGCGATGATGGGCTTCCGCGAGGCCGCGCTCGCGGCGGGCGCGGAGCTTTTGGAGCCGATCATGAAGTTGGAGATCACCACGCCGCCGGAGTCGGTTGGCGAGATTTTGGGCGACCTCAACGCGCGGCGCGGGACGGTGCTCGACATGGACATGAAGGGCGACCTTCAGGTCATCCACGCGCGGGTGCCGCTCGCGTCGATGTTCGGCTACTCGACGGCGGTTCGCTCGCTCACCAAGGGTCGCGCCTCGTATTCGATGGAGACCGACCAGTTCGAGATCGTGCCCAAGGCGTTGCGCGAGGAGATCCTGAGCCGATGAGGCCGGGGGAAGGGAGAGGAATGTTCGACATCAAGTTTGACATGAGCGACGGTCAACGCAAACTCATCGTCCACGCGCTCGCCGCGCTGTCGCTCGCGGTGTCCGTCGCGTTCGTCGCGCTCGTCGCGTGGGGGCTTTTGAAACTTCTCGCCTTCGCGTCGCCGGCGCTCGTGCCCGTCATGCTCGGCTTCTTCCTGGCGCTCTTCTTCCGCCCGTATTACCAGTGGTGGCTCAAGTTCGTCAAGAATCCGACGCTCGCGCTCGTGGCGATGGGGCTGACGGTGTTCGTGCCGCTCGCGCTGCTCCTTTGGTCGGCGGGGGCGCTCATCGTCGACCAAGTCTCGCACCTCGTCGCGCAGGGCCCCGCGCTGGCGCGTCAGGTGCTCGCGTGGTTCGCGGAGAGCTTCCCGCGCCTGCACGCGCTCTTGGGGCAGGTGGGCGTCTCCTTCGACGACGTGGGCGCGTTCTACTCGAAGTATGGCGAGACCGCGCTCCGCGCCGGGTCGGGGGCGCTCAAGTGCCTCGCGGGCGTCTTCTCGGTGCTCGTCTCGCTCATCTTCTTCGTGTTCTTCCTGATGACGAAGGAGCGGCGCGGCGGCGAGATCGTCGCGCAGATGGCGTTCCTGAAGCCCGGGACGCGCGTGTTCCTCGCCACGCAGATCGATGCGTTCGTCGACATCCTCGTCTCCTTCTTCCAGCGGCAGACGGTCATCTGCCTCATCGAGGGCGCCCTCTACGGCGCGGGCTTTTGGCTCGTCGGCCTGCCCTACGGCTTTCTCATCGGCTTCGTGCTGGGCATCCTCAACCTGATCCCGCTCTTCGGCTCCGTCCTCTGCCTGCCGGTCGCGCTGCCGCTCGCCTACTTCGGCCACGGCGGCTCGCTGACGCGCCTCTTCCTCGTCCTCGGCGTCTGGGCCTTCGGCCAGTTCCTCGACGGCTACTTCATCACGCCGAAGATCCAGGGCAACAAGACGGGGCTCGGCTACGCGGGGGTGATCTTCAGCTTCTTCTTCTGGTCAACCGTCTTGGGGCCGCTTTTGGGGATGCTCCTCGCGATTCCGCTCTCGGCGTTCTGCGTCGTCCTTTGGCGCGCCCTCAAAGCCACCTACATCCGCCCGATCCTCTGAGCATGAAGATCTCCGAGATTCTTGAGAGCCCTCGCCCGACCGTCTCCTTCGAGGTGTTTCCGCCGAAGCGCCGCGCCGCCGCCGACGCGGCGGCGGAGGCCGAGGCCATGACGCGCACCGAGGCCGTCGTCCGCGCCATCGCCTCGGCGAAGCCCGCGTTCATGTCCGTCACCTACGGCGCGGCGGGCGGCGCGACGGGCGCGAACACGTGCCGGCTCGCGCACTTCGCGCAATCGGCCTGCGGCGTCACCGCGCTCGCGCACATGACGTGCATCGGCGCGACACGCGAGACGGTCGAGGAGGAGGCGCGGCGGATGCGCGAGGCGGGCCTCGAGAACGTCCTCTGTTTGCGCGGCGACATCCCGTCCGGGGTCGAGTTCCCCGGCGACGGCGCCTTCCGCCACGCCGCCGACCTCGTGCGGGCGCTCAAGGGGCGCGGGTTCTGCCTTGGCGGCGCGTGCTACCCGGAGGGGCATCCTGAATGCGA
>CAVEND010000188.1:0-2366 GCA_963616865.1 Faecalibacterium prausnitzii
GGCACGAAGGAGTGCGGCATGTTCGTCAAAATCCCGATCTTGTAGCCCGCCTCCTTGATCTCGCGCATCCACGCGAGCGTCTCCAAGTTGACGAAGCCCTCGCAGAAGCTGCTCACGTCCTCCTCCAGGATCCTCTCGCGCGCCGCCTCCGAGGGCGACACGTCCTCGTCGGCGAAGATGAGGTCATACATCTCCTCCATGGAGAGGAACCCGCCGTCCAGCAAGTGCCGATACTTCGCGAAGCCCGCCTTCACGCCCGCCCACGAGAGGCCGCACGCATCGACGCACCCGCGCACACGCTCGGGCATCGTCTGCGTCGTCATGACGCCGCCGAAGTCGAAGACGATCCCCGAGACCTTCCGCTTGCGCACACCCACGATGCCCGTCGACAAACCCGTGCGCACGAGCGCGTAGTGGCGCGTGCCGTCGCGCTCCTCGATGATCGCCGCCGCGTCGAGGAAGCGCACCCAGTTCTCGCGTGTGAACGAGCCGACCTTGCGCGACGTCAAAAAGGCCGCCACGTAGAGGTCGTGGGTCGCCACGACGAAGAAGCGCGTCTTCCAATGCGCGTCGATCCAGTTCTCGAAAGCGTCCGACGCCGCGTCGAGCGGATGGAAGCCGCGCTGCGCACCCGTCTTGAAATACTCGACGCACGCCCCAAAGAAATTCTCGGGCTTGAAGACCTCCAACACGGCGTTCGTGTCCGCGTAGTAGAACGACTCGTTCCCCAGCCGCCCGTCGACGAGGATGTCCGCCCCTTCGCACCCCATGCCCTCGGCGATGAGCGAGGCGGTCATGCGCGTGCGCATGAGGGGGCTGGAGGCGAACGAGGCCTCCCCTCGGACGTCGAAGAACGCCTCGCCCAACTTCCGAGCCGTCCGGCAGCCCTCGTAGGTCAGCGCGACGGCGTCGCCGAACGTGGGGTCGTCGGGGTCGATCTTCGGGCGCTCGGCGTGCCGCACGAGCAAGGCCACGCGCGCGCCCCGTTGGAGTGTCTGCTGAAGTTCGGCGAGTGTGAGTTCAATCATGTCAATTCGATTTTCGGATAGGATGAATACTGTTCAAAAGCGTAATCGAGGGCGTCGACCGAATGCGCGTCGGCGTTGAGGAGGAAGGGAACGCCGCGCGTGGAGAGGAGGTCGCGGAACGCCCGCGAGGGATAGGCGTCCGAGAGCCACCCACGCGCCATGCCGCCCGTGTTGATCTCGACACGCGCCCCGCGTTCGGCGATGAGATCGGCCGTGCGCACGAGTTCCTCGCGATACCACGCGCTCTCTTCGTCGAAGAACGGATGCTTCTCGTTGAACTTGCGGACGAGATCCACGTGGCCGAGGAACGTGTAGCGGCCCTCTCGGATGAGCGCGCGCTCGGCCTCGAAGTAAGCCTTGACGAAAGCCGTCGCGTCGTCGTTGAAGAAATCGCGGATGCCCTTCATCAAGGAAGCGACGGACTCGTCGACGGGAGCCCGCGCCCCGGACGGCGTTGGCACGAAATGGAGAGAGCCGATGACATAGTCGTAGGGCGCGAGATCAAGGGGACACGGCCAGTCGGCCTCGATGCCGCAGAGGATCTTGATGCGCCCGCGATAGTTCTCCTTCAAGCGGGCGATCTCCTCGCGGTAGGCTTTCTCCGAGACGAGCATCTCCGAGTGGGACGAGAAGCCCAAAACATCAAAGCCCTTGCGAAGGGCGCCTTCGACCATCTCTTCGGGCGTCGCCGCGCCGTCGCAGAACGTCGTATGCGTGTGGTAGTTGCTTTTCACAGCACGAGACCCGATGTCTCCGGGAAGCCCAGGGCGATGTTCATGTTCTGGATCGCCGCGCCCGACGCGCCCTTGCCGAGGTTGTCGAAGCGTGCGACGAGCAAGATGCGCTTTTCGTTTCCGAAGACGGAGACTTCCAACGAATCGCGCCCCGACAGGGCGGCCGACGAGAGGAAGCCCCCTTCCGCCACCGATGGATCTTCGACGAACCGCACAACCCCTCCGTCGCGGTAAGCGTCGCGGTAAATGTCCTGAAGGGCGGCGACAAGGCCGTCACGCGAGGAAGAAGAGAAATCCTCGGCGAACGCCTGCACCGTCACTTCCATGCCGCTGAGGTGCGGGACGACGACGGGCGAGAAGCACGGCTCCGCGTCAAGACCGCAAACCTTCGCCATCTCCGGGAGGTGCTTGTGCCTCTGCCCCAACGCATACTGCCTCCCACCCAAAAATAACTCATCCCCCGCACTTTCGCACTCTTCCACTTTTCCACCCTTCAATCCCTCCTCTCCCGCACTTTCGCACCTTTCCACCTTTCCTCTTTTCAACTTTTCATACTCCCCAATCATCTTCTTGCCGCCGCCGGAGAAGCCCGTCAGCGAAAAGG
>CAVEND010000189.1:0-2361 GCA_963616865.1 Faecalibacterium prausnitzii
AAGCCTTGGCGAGCGCGTCCGCCGCCGGCGGATTGTGCGCCCCGTCGAGAAGGACATTCCCGATTTTCTGAAACCGCCCCGGCCACGACACGTTCGCGAACGCCCCATCGGCGAGCGGCACACGGGCGGTTTTGAGCGCGGCCATCGCCGTCTGCGCGTTCTCGCGGTTGAACGCGCCCGCGAGCGAGAGATTCGTTGGAACATCCTCCTCCCGCACGACATCGGGCGCGTAGACGAACGGCGACCCCTTCTCGTCCGCGACGCGCCGCACCTCCTCGACGACCTCGCCCTCGTTGCGCCCCACGACGACAGGCACGCCCGCCTTGACGATCCCCGCCTTCTCGCGGGCGATCTCGCGCAGCGTCGAGCCGAGCCACGCGCAGTGGTCAAGCCCGATGCGCGTGATGATGGTCATTTCGGGGCGGCAGACGTTCGTCGCGTCAAGCCGGCCGCCAAGCCCGCACTCCAAAACGGCGACGCGGACGCGCCGCGCGCGGCAGAGGACGAATTCAAGGGCTGTCAACGATTCGAAATACGTGACCTCGACAGGGACGGGCAGCGTCTCGATGGCATCCGCCACCTCTTGCGCGGCGGATTGGAGCGAGTCCTCGTCCACCCAGTTCCCGTCAAAGACGAAACGCTCGCGGAGCGAGACGAGGTGGGGCGACGTGTAGCGGGCGATGGAGGCCGTTGGGAAAGAGGCGCGAAGCGATGCGTCGAGGAGCGCGGCCGTCGCCCCCTTCCCGTTCGTGCCCGCGATGTGCCACGCGGGGAAAGTCGATTCGGGATTCCCAAGCGCGGCGCAGAGCGCGCGCATCGACTCCAAGCCGGGGCGCATCCCGAAGCGGCGGCGGTCGATGAGCCGCGCCAAGGGCGAGTCAGTCGTCATGCTCCTCCCGCAACGCCGAGAGGATGTCCTCCGGCGTGATCTTCCGCCCCTTCACGCGCAGGACGATGAGCCGCGTGATGAGGGCCGACTCGAAGTCGGACAAACACACGCCGTCCTTGCGGTCTTGGAGAATCCGCATGAGGTCGCCGGCGGTGAGGCGGTAGTTCGTCTCGCGGCGCGGCACGAAGAGGTCGGTCAGGAACATCGCGATGGCCGTGAGAGGCGAAAGGATCTTCGCCATCACCTCGTAGGGCCCGACGAGTTTGAGGATGCGCCGGAGCGGCCGCGCCGCGCAGAGGAGCTTGGGCATGAACTCGGACGTGTAGAGCACCGTGAACGCGGCGAGGAAGCTGCAAACACCGGCGGCCGTCGCGTGGTCGGCGAGGAGGCGCGAAATGAGCGCGGCCGAAGCCGTCGAGTAGGTGACGTTCGCGATGTTGTTGCCGATGAGGATCGTCGTCGTCGCCCGCCCCATGTCCTGAAGGACGCGCTGAACCTTTTGGGCGCGGCGGCCGCCCTCGTGCGCGAGGTGGAGGATCCGCTCGCGGCTCACCGAGAGGAAGCCCGTCTCCGCGCCGGAGCAGAACGCCGACCAGACCAGCGCCAAGATTGCGATCACGACCAAGAGGAAAGTCATCATTCGTCGTCCTCCTCCGTCCGCTCGACCGCCTCGTCCGTCTCCGCGAGGATCTCCGCGTCGTCCTGCGCGTCGGAATGCGGCAGCACCTCAAGGCGCACGAGCGTGACGCGGCGGTGGCGGCGTTTCAAGACCGTGGCGCGGCAACCGTCCGCGACGATCTCCTGGCCGACGTGCGGGATGCGCTCGGCGTGGAACTGCACCCACCCGGAGAGGCGATCCGCGTCCTCCGCCTCCAGTTCGACGTCGAGCTCGCGGTTGATTTCGTCCAAGGACGCGCGCGCGTCGATCTCCCACACGTTCGGGCCGCGCTTCGTGATCTGCGGCTCGATGTTCGCGGAGGACCCGAACACGCCGGGCCCCACGATGAGTTCCAAGACGTCGTTCGGCGTGATGACCCCGGCCGTGCCGCCATACTCGTCGAGGACGACGGCCATCGGCTTGCGGCTTTTCGCGAACGTGACGAGCAAGTCGTCGAGCGTGACCGTCTCCGGCACGAAGAGCGCGTCCTCGACAACGCCCGTGTCGCGCACGAGGACGCTCTCCACCGCGTCGGGCGTCCCGCGATAGAGGGGGATGTAGTGGTGCTTCGCCGTTTGGCGGAACGCTTGGAGCGCGGCCTCGCCCTTTTCAAGGTCGAAGCCCTCCATGTCCACACGCGGCGTCATCTCGTCGTTCGCGGAAAGTTCGGAGAGCCGCAACACGCCCTCGATCATTTCCGAATCTTTCTCGGACACCTCGCCATGCTCGACGGCGGACTCCATGACGGAGATCAATTCCTCGTCGGAGAGGGCGCGGCGTTCGCGCGCGAGGGCGGGGGCGAAGGCGCGTGACG
>CAVEND010000190.1:0-2354 GCA_963616865.1 Faecalibacterium prausnitzii
CGGAGGAGCGGAAGAAGGCCGAGGAGGCGAAGAAGCGCAAGGCCGAAGAAGACCGAAAGAAAGCGGAGGCGGATCGGAAGAAAGCCGAGGCGGAGCGGAAAAAGGCGGAGGCGGAGAAGAAGCGCAAGCGCGAAGAGCGGTTGGAGCGGATGCGCAAATCCGCCACGAAGAACACGAACACGAAGCCCGTCAAGATCGAGACGAGAGGCCCCAGCGGCAACGGCCGCACGGGGCGGCAAACGCTTTCGGAGGCGGAGAAGATTATGCGTCTACTATCCGAGGGGGGGTATCGTCCCGGTCGTGAGGAGTCGCTGGCGACGAGCGATTTGCAGCTCGGCGTCTCGCTCATCCAAATGGCGCTCAACGAGAAGTGGGACGCCCTCGCACCGAAGGTCGGCGCGAGCGGCACGGTGTTCCTGTCGTGCCGCGTCAATTCCGCCGGCGGGCTGATGGCGGTCAAACTCGAACGAAGCTGCGGCGACCGCCTCTCGGACGAGGCCGCGCTCGCCGTGGCGCGTCAGGTCACGCACATCCGCGCTTTGCCGGCGGCCTTCAAGGCGCGGTTCTCGAAGGAGACCTTGACGATCCGCTACGAAGTGAAGGGGATGTAAGCGATGCTCTCGACTTTTCTGCTCATTTGCGCGATTCCCTTAAGCAACGTCCAGGGCGACAACCTCCGCGCGCGCGCCTTTTTTGACGCGAACAACGTCCGCGTCGGCGACCCGCTCGTCCTGTCGGTGGACTTCATCGGCTCGGCCTCGTTCGAGAACCTCCACCCGCCCGCCTTGATGCGCCTCGTGGATTCCCGCGACTGGAAGATCGACGATTTGAGCGCGAAGACGCAGACGTTCCCCGCGATGCGGCGGCTCACCTACCGCGTCCGCCCCATGCGCGAGGGCGTCCTCGTTTTCCCGTCGCTTGAATTTTCGTATGAGGACGCCCGCTCGCCGTCCAACGGTGTGAAACTCGTCCGCACGAACGAGATTCCCGTCCACGCGAAGAAGGGGGATCAAGTCGCGCTTCAGGAGATTCACGACGACGCGCTCGCCTTCCCCGCGCCGCCGCCGCTCGTCCGCGACCCCGCCGCTTACGCGCCCGCGCTCGTCCTCTCGAAAGACGACACGTTCCTCTGGGAGAAGGCGTGCGCCGCGCCCTCGACAAATGCGTTCGCCGCGTTTTCCTTCCCCGCCGCGCGGCTGAACGAGGCCTCGTGCGCGTTGGAGGCGAAGAACTGGGCGCGCGCGCTTGACATCTACCGCCGCCTCGAATGGCGGATCGGGCAAACGCCGGAGATCGAGCAGGGGATCTTGGCCGCGCTCGCGCTCAAAAGCGACTCCCCCAACGTCGAGTTGCCCGTGTGGCGCGAGACACTGCGACCGCTTCTGCGCTTCGGGTGGATGGGGCGTGCGGCCTTGTTCCTTGGCGGGCTTTCCCTCTTCGCGCTTCTTCTGTTCCTTCTCAACCGCCTCATTCGCCTCGTGGCTTGCGTCGCCCTCGTTCTGCTCGCGGGGTCTCTTCAGGCGGAGACGGTCGAGACGGTGACGACGAACAGCGACGGCTCCGTCACGCACAGGAAAGTCGTGACGAGCGGGAATGGGAACTTCTCCTATTCCTTCACGTCCTCGACGTCCTCGTTCTCGTCGTCCGCGCCGTCGTCGTCGATGCCGCGCCCCTCGCAGGATCTCTTCCAGTCGTTCTTCGGGGAGAGTCCCTTCGCCGCGTCGGACAGCCAGCGGGAGGATGTGAAGGGGATGAGAGCGTCTCTCGCGCCCACGAAACGCGAGGTGATGGTGGGGGAGGATTTCGACCTTGTTCTCTCCCTTGACCAGTCGAGACGACTTGCGCCCGGCGACATGAAGCTTTCCATTCGTGAGCAGGACGAGGGCAAACTTGTCTTGACGGGGCCCGCCCGCGTCCTTGTGGACGCGAAAAGCGCGAATCCGACGAACGTTGTCAAAAGGTGGGCGATCCCGGCGCGGGCGACGGCGCCCTTTGAGGGACTGCAGTTTTCCGTGAGCGGCACAGTTTATGCCCAGCGCTCGGCGGGCTTTTTCGCGACGAGGTTTCCGATGCCGTTTGAGATGTCGCCACGGACGGTTGGCTTGTCCGTCTCCGATCTGCCGTTGGAAGGGCGGGGGGAGGACTTCTTCGGCATCGTGGCGACGCGGGTGACGGTCGAGGAGAAGTGCGATCTCAAAAATGTTGGGACGAACGATGTTGTGACAATCTCCTACATCCTCAAAGCGACGGGCTTCGTCCCCGACACGACACCAAAGAATGTGGCCTACGAGTGGCAGCGCGAGACGGCGCAACGCGAGACGACGGTTGAGTATCGCCGCTATTTCGTGGCGGAT
>CAVEND010000191.1:0-2339 GCA_963616865.1 Faecalibacterium prausnitzii
TCGTGCCGGGCGGGTTCGGGAGCCGCGGCGTCGCGGGCAAGTGCCTCGCGATCAAGTATGCCCGCGAGCACAACATTCCGTTCCTCGGCATTTGCTTGGGGATGCAGTGCACGGTCATCGAGTTCGCGCGAGATGTCCTCGGTTGGAAGGACGCGAACTCGACGGAGTTTGACGAAAAGACGACGCACCCCGTCATCGACCTCATGGAATCGCAGAAGGGCGTCACGCAGAAGGGCGGCACGATGCGCTTGGGCGCCTATCCCTGCGTCGTCCGCCCCAAAACCCTCGCGGCGAAACTTTACTTCCCCAAAGGCATCCCCGCACCAAGCACTAAGCACCAGGCACTAAGCACTAATCACCAAGCACTAATCACCAAGCACCAGGCACTCATCTCCGAGCGCCACCGCCACCGCTATGAACTCGGCTACGACACGCCGGCGCGGGAGGCGTTGGAGAAGGCGGGGCTGAAGGTGAGCGGCACCTCCCCGGACGGCTCGCTCGTCGAGATCGTCGAACTGCCGACGCACCCCTATTTCATCGCCTCGCAATTCCACCCGGAGTTCAAGTCGCGCCCGACGTCGCCGCACCCGCTCTTTGACGGACTTGTCGCGTCGGCGTTGGCGCGTCACGCGAAAGGAGCCTCGAAGAAATGAAACGCGCCGACCTCCACAAGATTCTCATCATCGGCTCCGGGCCCATCGTCATCGGGCAGGGGTGCGAGTTCGACTATTCGGGCGTGCAGGCGCTCAAGGCCCTGAAGAAGGAGGGCTTCGAGACCGTCCTCGTGAACTCCAACCCGGCGACCGTGATGACGGATCCCGACCGGGCGTCGCGCACCTACATCGAGCCGCTCACCGTGGACTCGCTCCACGAGATCATCCGCCGCGAGCGGCCCGACGCGCTCCTGCCGACGCTCGGCGGGCAGACGGCGCTGAACCTCGCGATGGAGCTCGACAGGACGGGAATCTTGCGGCGGTATCACGTCGAGATGATCGGTGCGCAGGCCGACGCGATCGCGCGGGCGGAGGATCGCCACCTCTTCAAGGAGGCCATGCGCGAGCTGGGGCTGGATATGCCCAAGTCGGGCAGCGCCCACTCCTTGGAGGAGGCTCTCGCCGTCGCCGAGACCATCGGCTCGTGGCCCTTGATCATCCGCCCCGGCTTCACCCTGGGCGGCACGGGCGGCGGCATCGCGCACACGCGCGAGGAGTTCGTCCTCATCGTCACGCAGGGCTTGGAGGCGTCGCTCAACCACGAGGTTCTGATCGAGGAGTCGCTCATCGGTTGGAAGGAGTTCGAGATGGAGGTGATGGCGGACAAGGCGGGCAACGCCGTCATCGTCTGCTCCATCGAGAACATGGATCCGATGGGCGTCCACACGGGCGACTCCATCACGGTCGCGCCCATCCAGACGCTGACCGACCGCGAATACCAGGCGATGCGCGACGACTCCATCGCCGTCCTCCGCAAGATCGGCATCGCGACGGGCGGCTCGAACGTCCAGTGGGCCGTCAACCCCAAGACGGGGCGGCGCATCATCATCGAGATGAACCCGCGCGTCTCGCGCTCGTCCGCGCTCGCGTCCAAGGCGACGGGCTTCCCCATCGCGAAGATCGCCGCGCTCCTCGCCGTCGGCTACACGCTCGACGAGATTCCGAACGACATCACGGGCTCGACGCTCGCCTGCTTCGAGCCGGCCCTCGACTACGTGGTCGTCAAGATTCCGCGCTTCGCGTTCGAGAAGTTCGCCGGGGCCTCCACGGCCTTGGGCACGCAGATGAAGGCGGTGGGCGAGGTCATGGCCATTGGCCGCACGTTCAAGCAGGCCTACTTGAAAGCCGTCCGCTCGCTCGAAGCCCCGCTCAAATACCACGATGCGACGACGTATGATCCGTGGTTTCAGAGGGAGCTCGCGGAGATCGAGGCGTTTAGGAGCGAAGTGGAAAAGTGGAAAGGTGGAAAAGTTGAAGAGTGCGAGCTTCTTCAGGCCAAGGTCTTTGGCTTTTCCGACCGCGAGATCGCCACGGCTTTGGGGTGCGACGAGGCGGCGGTGCGGGCGCGGCGCCTCGAACTCGGCATCCGCCCCTCGTTCGGCGAGGTCGACACGTGCGCTGGCGAGTTTCAGGCGAAGACGCCGTATTATTATAGCTTCTATGGGTGGGCTGACGCGAGACAAGAGGCTGGCGACGTGAGCCTTAAGTCTCTCACGCCCCTTACGTCTCTCACGTCCCCAAATTCACAGTCGCCCGCCAAGCCCCGCATCATGGTTCTCGGCGGCGGGCCGAACCGCATCGGGCAGGGCATCGAGTTCGACTGGTGCTGCTGCCACGCGGCGTTCG
>CAVEND010000192.1:0-2273 GCA_963616865.1 Faecalibacterium prausnitzii
CGCGTTCGTCGAGGCGGGGCGGATCGCGCAGACGGCCTTGAGCGCCGAGCGGGGGATCTCGAACTCGCGCCGGCTTTGCTGCTTGACGCGGAACGTCGTCTCGGGCGCGACGAGGCGGCCCTGCCCGTCGAAGTAGGCGATGGTGAGCTGCGCGTCGGGCGACTTGGGCGCGAGCGTCAAGTTGGCGCGAAGGGACTTCTCGTGCCCGTGGAGGAGAATCGTCTCCTCGCGGAGGGGCGGCGGCTCGTCGAGGGTCGGGCGTTGGGACGGCCTGAACATGACAAGCCCCATGAGGACGACGAACGCGAGACCCAAGGCGAGCATGAGGGCGGGAAGGACGTTCGACTTCTTGCGGGCGCGGCGCGGCAGGATGGAGCCCACGGCGAAGGGCAGGAAGCGGAAGCGGACCGTCCGCTCCACCGTGTCGTAGAGGACGTAGCTCGACAGGCACGTCCCGTTCTCCTCGCGGGGATAGCCGACGGAGCCGACGTTGACGATGTATTTCTTGCCCTCCTCAAGCACGAAGTCCTCCGGCTTCAGGGAATAGACGGCGCCGCTCCGCCCCGTGAGGTAGACGTGCGGCACGTGCGTGTGCCCCACGAAGAGCAGCGGCGTTTCCAGACGCGCGAAGTTCTCCCGCGCCGCCTCCTCGCTGTCGATGTAGCGGAAGGCGGCGGGGTCAACGATGTCGCCGTGCGCGCACGTGGCCTCGTCGAAGGCGACGGTCAGCGACCGCTTTTTGAGGTAGCGCAACTCGCCATGCGAGAGTTCCTCGCGCTGGCGCAGGATGGCCTCCCGCGCCAAGTCGTTGAAGTCGTCCATCCCCAGCCTCCCCAAGACGGCCTCGTCGTGGTTGCCTTTGAGGACGCAGCTCGCGCGGGCGCGGAGGCGCTCCAGCGTCTTGACGGGCTCCGGCCCATAGCCGAGCGTGTCGCCCAAGGAGACGATGTGGTCGACGTTCTGGCGGTCGATGTCCGAGAGGACGCTTTCCAAAGCGTCGATGTTCGCGTGAACGTCCGAAAGAATGGCGTATCTCATTGTCACAGCCATTATACCGAAAACAAGCGAAAAAAATCAAGTGCCGTCGAACGGGGAGGGGGCGGCGCGACGGGCGATTTCGCCCCCTTGACGGAAGGCGGGCAAAAGGGTATAATACGCGCCAATATCATCTGGATCGGGCCACAACTTCAGGCTGCCCGACCAGCTCTAACGAAAGGATCAAGACAAATGCCGAAGATGAAAACGAAGAAGTGCGCCGTCAAGCGCATGAAGCTCTCGAAGACCGGAAAGGTCCTTCGCTCGCAGGGCGGCCACGCCCACCTCAACAACGGAAAGAAGCGCAACCGCAAGAACAACCTCTGCGGCCGCACCGCCGTCGAGTCGACGAAGGTGACGAAGACATACGCGCGCGCCCTCCAGGGTCGCTGAGTTAAGGAAAGGAGATTTCAGACATGCGTGTTACAAATGCCCCCGCTTCCCGTGAACGCCGCCGCCGCCGCCTTGAGCGGGCGAAAGGCTTCTATGGCGCCCGCTCCAAACTCTTCCGCACGGCGACCGAGGCCGTCGACCGCGCGCTGCGGATGTCGACGGAGCACCGCAAGCTCCGCAAGCGCGACTTCCGCCAGCTCTGGATCGGCCGCATCAACGCGGCCGCCCGCCAGGAGGGGATCAGCTACTCGAAATTGATGGCGGGGCTCGCCAAGGCGGGCGTCGCGATCAACCGCAAGATGCTCAGCGAGATCGCCATCCACGATCCCGAGGGGTTCAAGACAATCGTCGCCCTCGCCAAGGGCGTCTAACAACCGTCTCACAACAAGGAGTCAAACCATGGTCAGCTACAAGAAACTCGGCCTCGTGAACACGAAGAAGATGTTCGCGAAGGCGGTCAAGGGCGGATACGCCATCCCGGCGTTCAACTTCAACACGATGGAGCAGATGCAGGCCATCGTGCAGGCGGCGGTCGAGACGAAGTCCCCCGTCATCATGCAGGTCTCGAAGGGCGCGCGCAAGTACGCCAACCCGACGATCCTCCGCTACATGGCGCAGGGCGCCGTCGAATACGCCAAGGAGCTCGGCTGCAAGAAGCCGCAGATCGTCCTCCACCTCGACCACGGCGACAGCTACGAGACGTGCAAGAGCTGCATCGACAGCGGGTTCTCGTCCGTCATGATCGACGGCTCCAGCCTCCCGTTCAAGGACAACATCAAGCTCACGAAGAAGGTCGTCGCCTACGCGCACAAGCACGACGTCACGGTCGAGGCCGAGCTCGGCGT
>CAVEND010000193.1:0-2270 GCA_963616865.1 Faecalibacterium prausnitzii
GGCCATGATGCCGAAGTTCCGCACATGATCGAGCGGGATGTCGCGTTTTGCCATTGTCTTCTCCTTCCGAAATTAGGCGCCGAGCTGGAGGCGCACGAACCGCTTGACCGACACGGGAGCGCCGATCTCCTTGGAAACCTTGTCGAGATACGCCTCGACCGTGATGTCGCCGTCGGCGACGTAGTCCTGCTTCAAGAGGCAGATCTGGCTGCAGAACTTGGCGGCCATGCCCTTCTTGATGCCGACAAGGGCCTGCTCCGGGGGAAGCTTGCCCTTCTGCTCTTTAAGCGCGTTCAACTTGATCTCAAGCTCCGCGTCGATCTCCGCCTGCGGGACCTCGCACGGGCAGACATACTTCGGCGCGTTCGCCGCGATGTGGAGGCAGACCATGTGGGCGGCCTCGTCAAGCGGCTCGCCCGGCTTCTCACAGGCGAGCTCGACCATGACGCCGATCTTGCCGCCCATGTGGATGTAGCCGGAGACGCAACCCGCGCCGGACAGCGCGAAACGCTCGCTGCGGCGGATCTTCACGTTCTCGCCCGTCTTCGTGAGGAGCATCTTGTAGTCGTCGCCGAGCGTCGATTCGATGTCCTTGCCCTCCAGCGCGACCTTCGCCGCGTCGTCGACGAACTTGATGAACGCCTCGGTCTTCGCCACGAAGTCCGTCTCGCAGTTCACTTCCGCGAGCGCCATGGACTTCTTGTCCTCGGCGACGGCGAGGGCGATGATGCCCTGCTTCGACTCCTTGTCAACGCGCTTGGCGGCGACGGCGAGACCCTTCTCGCGGAGATACTTGACGGCCTCGTCCATGTTGCCGTCGGTGGCCTTGAGGGCCTCCTTGCACGCTCCCATGCCGGCGGCGGTCGCCTCGCGGAGCTGCTTGATCATGTCAATGGTGATGTCCATAAAAGTTGAAAAGTGGAAAAGTTGAAGGGTGGAAAAGTTAGGTGGAAAGTTGGGGGTTAGGCTTGGGCCGGGGTTTCGGCGGGGGCGGCCTCCGGAGCGGGGGCTTCGGGAGCGGGCGCGGCGGCCTGAGCGGCGGCTTGCGCCTCAACGGCGGCCTGAGCCTCGACGACCTTGGCCTGACGCTTCGCCGCGAGATCGGCCTTCGCCTTCTGCTCGGCCGCCTCCTTCGCCGCGCGGGCGGCCGCCTTGACGTCGGCGGACACGCCGCTCTTCTTCGCCGTCGCGGCGCGCGGGGCGCGGACGGAGGCCTTCGCCTTGCGTTCGGCGCGCGCGGCCTTCTCGGTCGCCTCGCGCTGGGCGCGTTCGGCCTCGCGCTTGCGGTTCTCCTCGGCGGCCTTCGCGCCATACTCCTGGTTCGCCTGTTCGATCACCTTCTTGAAGCCCGCGAGCAGGATCTCGACGCCGCTGACGGAATCGTCGTTGCCGGGGATCACGTAGTCAATCGGCTCCGGGTCGGCGTTCGTGTCAACGAGCGCGACGACGGGGATGTGGAGGCGCGTCGCCTCGCGGACGGCGTTCTCCTCCTTCACGCAGTCGATGATGACGACCGCGCCGGGGAGCTCCACCATGTCGGCGACGCCGGTCAGGTTCTTTTCGAGCTTCGCGAGCTCGCGGCGGAGCATGGAGTTCTCCTGCTTGTGCTCGGAGAGTTCGCCGCCGTTCGACTTGGCGAGGGCCTGAAGCTGGCGCATGCGCTTGACGGACGAGCGGATCGTCTTCGCGTTCGTGAGCGTGCCGCCGAGCCAGCGCTCGGTCACGTAGAACTGGTCAACCGACTCCGCCGCCTCCTTGACGAGCTCGGCGACCTGCTTCTTCGTCGCGACGAAGAGGATCTTCTTGCCGGCGAGGATCGTGTCGCGCACGAAGGCGGCCGCCTCGTCGAGGAGTTCGACCGTCTGGGCGAGGTCGATGACGTGGATGCCGTTGCGCTTGTCGAAGATGTAGCCTTTCATCTTCGGGTTCCAGCGCTTCGTCTGGTGGCCGAAGTGGAGTCCGGCGTCGAAGAGGTCTTTGAGGGTGATCCCCGTGAGGGTCGAGGTTGGCATGTCCATTTTGTTTTTTCTCCTTGTGACGTTCTCTTTTGTCAATCCGCTTTGTCCCCGGATGGAAACCGGAAATCATTCGCTTCAATCCACCCACCACGGGCAAATTGGCGCATAGTTTATCAAAAATAAGGCGGAAAAGTCAAGGGGATTCTGAACCGAAGCACGGGACGGGCGGTGGCGGGTCAAGCGCAGGGCTGGGCGGTGGCGGAGGGGCTTCAAGTTCAAGCACCGCGGCGACTCTGAATGTCTCGCCGCTTG
>CAVEND010000194.1:0-2266 GCA_963616865.1 Faecalibacterium prausnitzii
TCGCGTTGTAGAGCGCGACGCGCCACTCGTAGTCGCCGTTGTCCGCGAAGACGAGGCGGTTCGTCGTCACGCCACCGTAGACCGGGGCGTCCACGTAGAGCTCGGGCGTCACCTCGTAGGCGTAGACGCCAACCCCCACGCCCGTGCGGCCGGGCAGGATCGCGATCCCGGAGTCGTAGAGCGCCTCGGAGGCCCCCTTCGCGCGCACCTGCAGGCGGTAGGCGCTCACGTGCTCGTCGGACGACGTGAACGCGAACGTCGGTGCGCTCGAGTAGACGCTCGCCCCGTTCACGGGCGCGACCGCGCTCGCCATGGGGCGCAAGGTCGGGAACGTGCGGATGAAGCTCGCCAAAAGCGTCGTGTTCGTCTTCCCCTGCGCGTCATACTCGTAGACCGCGTAGGTCGCGCTCTCGACCGTCTGAATCCCGGCGTCCTTCGCGTCGCGGGTGAGCCACGTCCAGTCGAAGTCGGGCCGCAGGCTCCCGAACGCGTCCGCCTCGGTGAGGTAGGCCGCGTCGTCGAGGATCAGCTTCTTTGTGAACAGCGGCCGCGGCACCACCTCGACCCCGTTGATCTCCTCACGCATCACGCGCACCGTCTTTGTCAGACCCGCGATCGCGGACGCGGAGGTCCCCGACGTCCCGTCGCTTGTCTCGGAACCGAAGCCGGAGGCGACCGTCATCGCCGGGAAGGAGAGGGAGGCATCCTTGAGCTCAATCGCGACCGTCGGGACGCGGTGCCAGCCGACCGGCACGTCGCGCGCCACGCCGAGCGGCTCGCCGTTGTCGAAGGTTCCGTTGCCGTTCAAGTCAAAGAACGCCTCAATCGTGTTCAGGCCCTCGCGGACATAGTGCTCACCGCGTCCCTCCTCGGAGGTGTTCATGTTCTGGGTGTCGCTCAAATAAACCGTCTGCGGCCACTCATACCCCGCGCGGCTCGCGTAGGTGACGCGGAAGAAGTAGGACTCGAGGCCGCCCTCCTCGTCGAACTTAGACATGTCGAGCTCGTATTCGCCTGTGATCGCGTCGACCGAGCCCATTTTCGTGCCCTTGTAATACAGGTCTGCCCGCGTGTAGTTGTCGTTGGTGTTGAGACGCGTCTCCAAGGACCCTTTCGATTCGCACGAGGCGACGTCAAGATACTCGAAGGAGAGGGTCTTGGTGTTGATGCGACCGGGGCTTAAGTGCCCATGGACGGTGGTGGCGTCGGCTGCGAACGGCCCGATGAAGCGGGTCTGGCCGCCCGCCGCGTCGTCCAGACCGGACGGCGGGACCACGAACGTCGCATCCACGCGGGCGTTGTTGGCGGTGCGCGTGCGGACGACGAGCTGGCTGCCGCTGATGTCGCGGACGCCGTGGTAGGTCACCTTGAGGCCGATGATCGGCTCGGGGTAGGCCTTCCAGTAGGTGGCGGAGTTCTCCCCGCCGACCCAGCGGTCGATCAGGGCCGAGGGGAACCACCCGCCCCAGAGCGCGGCGCGGCACTCGGCGAAGTTGCTCCAGCCATCCTCGTCGCGGTCGTCCAAGGGGTCGTAGACCTTCGAGTTCGCGTAGAGCGACTGCGGGTTCGCGTCGAACCGCGAGAACAAGTCCTCCCACCAGTCCTCCATAAAGTCGTGATCCGTCACGATCTCGCCGAAGTAGTCGTTGAGCGCGAACACGCGCTTGCCGTCGGCGTTGAGGACAGCGTTCGTCTTCGTCTGTGAATACGAGAGGAAGTAGTCCGGGACGGCCTGGCCAAGCGTCGAGTGGCTGAGGATCGGGTTGAGTGTTGGCAGCTTCGCATCCGCGCCGAGAAGTTGCTGAAGGTTATACTTTTTGGGGTAGACCTCGGAGAGGACATACTCCGCATAGTTCGAGAGCCCATCGTGGTCATCGTCTTGGTCGCCGTCTTTCGCGCTTTGCTTGTCGATGCCGTAGATGTTCTCCCACCAATCGGGCATGCCGTCGCCGTCCGCGTCGCGGGTGTCCTTGAACTCGTCGTGATACTTCCTGTCGGACGGCAGCCACCCCTTCGCGAGGTCGCGGAGATACGCCTCCCACGCCGGCATGGAGACGCCGTTGTAGACGACGGTCGTGTCGCGTGTCATGGTCTCCCACGGTTCGAGCGACGAGTAGTTCGCCCGCGCGTATTCCATCCACGCATCGTTGATGCCGTCGTTGTTGGCGTCCGCGCCCGTCTGCGCCCAAACGTCGGCCGGGGCCCCGTCCATCCACATGCCGCCCTCCGCCGAGGAGATGCGCTTCGGGTAGGCGCCGCCCAAGGG
>CAVEND010000195.1:0-2263 GCA_963616865.1 Faecalibacterium prausnitzii
GTGATTTGCGATTTGCCGAGAGGGACGGATTTTGGTAAAATATGGGGTCAATGTTTGGATTCCTGAAGAGAAAGAGAAAAGGGCCG
Organism: Faecalibacterium prausnitzii; assembly: GCA_963616865.1. Lineage (GTDB taxonomy): Bacteria > Verrucomicrobiota > Kiritimatiellia > RFP12 > UBA1067 > UBA1067. The sequence goes on from CAVEND010000195.1 coordinate 87, forward strand.
GTCGTTTACGCGCGATCGGAGCATTGCATTTCGCGGCAAAACATCGACCCCGACGCCCTGCGCGTCCTGCGCCGCCTCTCGGAACTCGGCTACACGGCGTATCTCGTCGGCGGCGGCGTCCGCGACCTGCTCCTCGGCCGCGAGCCGAAGGACTTCGACGTCGGCACGTCGGCGAAGCCCAAGGAGGTCAAGCGGGCGTTCCACAACTGCTTCCTCGTCGGCCGCCGCTTCCGCCTCGCGCACGTCCGCTTCGGCGAGAAGGTCATCGAGACGGCGACGTTCCGCCAGAACTCCCAGACGGTCGGCGAGATCATCGAGCACGCCGCCGAGGGCCCCTTCGAGGACAACACGTTCGGAACGCCCGAGACGGACGCCTACCGGCGCGACTTCACGGTCAACGGCCTGTTCTACAACATCCGCGACTTCTCCGTCATCGACTACGTTGGCGGGATGCGGGATTTGAAGCACAAGGTCATCCGCTCCATCGGCGACCCCAACATCCGCTTTCAGGAGGATCCCGTCAGGATGATGCGGGCGATCAAGTTCTCCTCGCGCCTCGGCTTCAAGATCGAGCGCAAGACGGCGGAGGCCATCCGGCGCCACCACGCGTGCATCCTGACGGCGGCCGTCCCGCGCGTCTGCGAGGAGGTCTTCCGCCTCTTCCCGTATGGCTGCAGCGCGGACGCGTTCGAGAAGATGTTCTCCTTCGGCCTCCTCTCGGATTTGATCCCCTCGCTGGGCGCGTTCCTGACGGTGCGCGGCGGCGCGGACGCCCTCGTCCCCTACCTGAAGGTGCTCGACACCTACGAGAAGCGCATGAGCGCGCAGGGCTTCGAGGTCTCCAACGGCCTTCGCGCCGCCGTCTTGATGACGCCCATCTTCCGCGCCGAGCGCAAGGACGGCGCGTCGCGGCGCATCATGCAGGATCTCCTCAAATCGCTGAAGATCCCCAAGGCCGTCTACTTCACGGCCGTCACGCTGCAGGAGTCGATGCGCCGCCTCCAGACGCCGCCCTCGCGTGGCAAGAGTCATTTCATCCACAATCGAGACTTCCTGGACGCGCTCGATTACAACCGAATCGTCCTTCGCGCGGAGAACCGCCCGGAGGACACGCTCAACGACTGGGCGACGCTTTACGAAGAGAAAGGACCCGACAATGAAGAGCCAAGCGAATCCTGAATTCCTCCCCCTGATCGAGTGGTGGGAGAAAGACGGCAAGAAAATCCTCCTTGTCCTCGTCGTCCTCGTGGCGGCGTGGGGCGGTTTCCGATACTGGAAGTCGTCGCGGGCGAACGCGCAGGTCGCCGCCTCCCAGGCGTTGCTCTCCGCGTGGACGACGCAGGAGCTTGAGGACGCCGTCGCGACCTACGGCTCGCAGAAGTGCGGCCCGATCCTGACGCTCCGCCTCGCCAAAAGCTATTTCGACGAGGGTCGCTACGAGGAGGCCCTGCAGCAGTATGACGCGCTTCTCGCCACGCCGCTCGACGGCTTCGAGGCCGTTCCCGCCCTTGGTCGGGCGCACGCCTTGGAGGCGTTGGGTCGCTTCGCGGAGGCGCGGGACGCTTTCGCGGCCGTCCTTGAGGCGAACAAGGACACGCCCTTTGCCCTGACGGCCACGCTCGGCCTTGCGCGGACACGCGCCGAGTTGGGCGAGAAGGACGAGGCCCTCAAACTCCTCGCGGAGACCCAAACGCGCGTCGCGTCGAACGAGATGGAATCGATGCGCGTCGAGAACACAAAGAAACTGATTGAGCGCAAGAAATGATCATTCTCCTGAGAAAGGGCGCGTCGGCCGCCCAAGTTGAAAGTCTCAAAGATCTCCTGCGGGCGAACCACGTCGAGCCGCACGTCTCGGAGGGTTCGCTCCAGACGATCATCGGCTGCGTCGGCGACGTCGCGCATCTGGACCCCGGCATCTTGGAGGCGATGGACGTCGTCGAGCAAGTCCAGCGCATCCAGGAGCCCTACAAGGCCGCGAACCGCAAGTTCCACCCCGACGACTCCGTCATCGACATGGGCGGCGTCAAGATCGGCGGCGGCGCGTTCGCCGTCATCGCGGGCCCCTGCTCCGTCGAGAGCGAGGCGCAACTCGTGGGCATCGCCCGCGCCGTGAAAGCGTCGGGCGCGACGCTCCTGCGCGGCGGCGCGTTCAAGCCGCGCACGTCGCCCTACGCCTT
>CAVEND010000196.1:0-2252 GCA_963616865.1 Faecalibacterium prausnitzii
GACGCCCTACAAGTTCCCGGAGACGTGTCTCGCGGCGTTCGGGGAGGATGTCCTCACGTCGCCGCCCGAAAGTTTCCGCGCACTCGACGCGCTGCCAATCGCCCAAACGCGCACGTGCGACGTCGACCAGATGGAAGACGAGGTGACGCGGTTGTTTGGAGGCTGAAATTTAACACAGAGGCACAGAGACACAGAGGCACAAAGTTTTTGATGGGAAGACAAGATTAAGGAAAAGAGATGAAGAAAGTCCTTGTCAACGGAGAGGAGATCAGCGAGGAGGCCATCGCGTTCGAGTTGGCGCGGCTCATGCACTTTTACAAGAGCCATGGGATGCCAGAGGCGAACTTGAAGGCGAACCTTGAGTCTCTTAAGGAAAAAGCGCGTGAGCAGGCCGTCGGGGCGAAGTTGCTTTTGGACGAGGCTTCGCGTCTCCACGAGACCGTCACGGCGGCGGAGATCGACCAGGAGGTCGCGAAAGTCGTCGCACACCTCGGCGGCGAGGAGAACTTCCGTCAGGCGCTCCTCGCGCAGGGACTTGACGAGGAGCGGTTCCGTCAGGATTTGGAGAAGGGCGTCCGCGTCAACCACCTCGTGGAGAAGGCGTGCGCGGGCGTGCCCGAGCCGACCGAGGCGGAGATCGTCGCGTTCTACCAGGCTTCCAGCGACCCGGAGTCGGCGGAGACGCTCGTTGACGCGCACGACAGGATCCGCGACCTCCTGCGCCACGAGGCGCGGGGGCGGGCGATGGAGATCTACGTCGAGGAACTGCGCGAGAAAGCGACCATCGAGTATGTTGATCACGTCGGCGAGCAACCCAAGGATTAAGGCCGTCGTCCGTCTGCGCACGTGCGCGGAACGCGAGGCGACGGGCGAGATGATCGTCGAGGGCTACCGCGAGTGCCGCCGCGCCCTCGATCACGGCTACCGCCCCCACGCGATCTTTCACTGCCCGGAGTGCTACCTTAAAAACGAACACGAGGCCGCGCTCGTCGCGGATGCCGTGTCGCGTGGGGCGGAGGAACTCGCGTGCTCAAAAATTGCTTTCTCAAAGATCGCCTACAAGGAGCGGCCCGACGGGTTGTTGATGGTGGGCCCTCACGTGACGCGGCGCCTCAAGGACTTGAAACTCTCCGACCACGCGCTCGTCATCGTGACGGAGGCCATCGAGAAGCCGGGGAACCTCGGCACGATCCTGCGCTCCGCCGACGCCGCGAAGGCCGAGGCGGTCATCGTCTGCGACCGCGCGACGGACGTCCACAACCCCAACGTCGTCCGCGCTTCGACGGGGACGCTCTTTTCCGTGCCGGTCGTGGAGGCGACGGGCGACGAGGCTCTCGCGTTTCTGCGCCGGGAGAACTTTTCGATTCTCGCCGCCTCGCCCCACGCGGAGAAACTCCATTTCGAGGCCGACCTGACCGGGCGCGTGGCGTTGGCGTTCGGCGCGGAGCAGTATGGGCTCACCGCCCGGTGGATGGACGGGGCGACGACGCGCGTGCGCATCCCGATGCTCGGCATCGCCGATTCGCTCAACGTCTCGTCGGCGGCGACGATCCTCCTCTACGAGGCGGTGCGCCAGCGCGTCCTCGCCGGCATCGACACGGTGCCGGCGTTCACGCCGTGGCACGGCGAGGGAAAGATTGACCAGTGAACGATCCGCTCCCGATCTCGAACCCGAAGCGCGTCACGCTCTTCGCCGGCCACTACGGCAGCGGCAAGACGAACATCGCGCTCAACGTTGCGCGGGCGTTGCGGCGCGGGGGGCGGCGCGTCGCCATCGCCGACCTCGACATCGTGAACCCCTACTTCCGCACGAAGGACTCCGCCGCGCAGTTGCGCTCGGAGGGGATCGAGCTCGTCGTCTCGGATTACGCGAACTCGAACGTGGACTTCCCCGCGCTCCCGAAGGAGATCTACGCGCTCGCCGCGCCCGACAACCCGCACGACGCGTTCGTGGTTGTCGATGTCGGCGGCGACGACCGGGGCGCGTTGGCGCTGGGGCGGTATGTGGACGACATCAAGGCGGCGAACGACTACGAGATGCTCGCCGTCGTCAACGGTGCGCGACCCCTGACGCGGACGGTCGCCGACACGGTGGCGGTCTTGCGCGAGATCGAGGAGGCGGGTCAACTGCCGTTCACGGGCGTCGTCAACAACACGAACCTGGGGCGTGAAACGCGCGTCGCCGACATCCTCGCCTCGCTCCCCTACGCGCATGAGGTCGCGGAGGCTCTTGGCGTGCCGCTTCGCTGGAC
>CAVEND010000197.1:0-2238 GCA_963616865.1 Faecalibacterium prausnitzii
TATGACAGACGAGGCGGCACAAAAATTGAAGGAGATGGCCTCGCGCATCCGCGAGATGCGCGAGATCATCGGCTACACGAAGGAGCAGATGGCGAAGGCGACCGGCACGACGGTCGAGGACTACGCCCGCGTCGAGGAGGGCGGGGTCGATCCCTCGTTCAACTTCCTCCACCAGTGCGCGATCACGTTCGGCGTGGACATCAACGCGCTCTTGGAAGGGCACAGCGCCCACCTGTCGGGCTACGAGGTGACGCGGGCGGGGCAGGGCCCCGTCACGGCCGCCGAGCCCTACATGACGATCCGCAACCAGGCCGCGATGTTCAAGGATCGCCTGGGGACGCCCTACTGGGTCACTTACAAATACGATGCGCGGCTTCTGGAGCAGCCCATCGCGACGACGACGCACGCGGGTCACGAGTTCGACATCGTTCTCAAAGGCTCGATGCGGGTGCGCGTGGGCGACCACATCGAGACGCTTCAGGAGGGCGACTCCATCTACTACCGCTCGTCGACCCCCCACGGCATGGTCGCCGACACGCCCAAGGGCGTCACCTTCCTCGCGATGGTGATGGCCGGCGAGGATGGCGACAGCCACTTGGGGCTGGAGACGGTGCGCCCGCGCGCGGACGCCCGCTCGCTCGTCGCCGACCGCTTCATCGACGTCCTGGAGGACGAGCGCGGCGCGTTGCAGCACATCAAGTTCAAGAACATCGAACGCTTCAACTTCGCCTTCGACATCGTGGACGAGATCGCGAAGAAATACCCGGAGAAGCTCGCGATGGTGCACGTCTCCGACCACATGACCGAGCGGCGCTTCACCTTCCGCGACATGGCGGAGCTCTCCAACCAGATCGCCAACTACTTCCTCTCGCTCGGCGTCGGACGCGGCGACAAGGTGATGCTCATCTTAAAGCGGCACTACCAGTATTGGCCGACGATCCTCGCGCTTCACAAGATCGGGGCCGTCGTCATCCCCGCCGTGAGCCAGCTCCTCTCGCACGACCTCGTCTACCGCTTCAAGGCGGCGGACGTGAAGGCTCTCGTCTGCACGGCGGACGGCGATGTCGCCGCCGAGGCGGAGAAGGCCGAGAAAGAAATAATCGAATCGGCGGACGTCTCGTCCTCCTCCCTCATCAAGTTGATCGTCAACGGCGAGCGCGAGGGCTGGCGGCCGTTCGACCGCGAATACCAAGGCTTCTCGCGCGTCTTCGGCCGGCGGCCGGACGCGCCGGGCGGCACGGACCCGATGCTCATGTTCTTCACGAGCGGCACGACCGGCTACCCGAAGATGGCTCTCCACAGCTACGAATACGCGCTCGGCCACTACGTCACCGCGCGCTACTGGCACCAGGTCGAGCGCGACGGGCTCCACTTCACCATCTCCGAGACGGGCTGGGCGAAGGCGAGCTGGGGCAAGCTCTACGGGCAGTGGCTCTGCGAGGGGGCTCTCTTCGTCTACGACTTCGAGCGGTTCCACGCGGAGAAGATCCTGCCGCTCTTCGCGAAGTATCAGATCACGACGTTCTGCGCCCCGCCGACGATGTATCGCATGCTCATCAAGGAGGACATCTCCAAATACGACTTCTCCTCCGTCCACCACGCGACGACCGCCGGCGAGGCGTTGAACCCGGAGGTCTTCACGCAGTTTGCCAAGGCGACGGGGCTGAAAATTTACGAGGGCTTCGGCCAGACGGAGACGACGTGCGCGCTCGCCGTCCTCCTCGGCGACGCGCTCAAGCCCGGCTCCATGGGCAAGCCCGTCCCCGACTACGACATCGACCTCGTGGACGACAAGGGGGAGAGCGTGCCGCCGGGCGAGCATGGCGAGATCGTCGTCAGGACGCCGCGCGAGCATCCGCACCCCGGCATCTTCCTCGGCTACTACAAGGACGAGGAGAAGACCGCCGAGGCGTGGCGCTTCGGGATGTATCACACGGGCGACCTCGCGTGGAAGGACGAGGACGGCTACTACCACTACGTCGGCCGCGCCGACGACGTGATCAAGTCGTCGGGCTACCGCATCGGGCCGTTTGAGATCGAGAACGTCATCATGGAGCTGCCCTACGTGGTCGAATGCGGCGTCTCGGCCGCGCCCGACCCCGTGCGCGGGCAAGTCGTCAAGGCGACGATCAAACTCGTCCGAGGGAAAGAGCCGACGGAGGAGCTGAAGAAGGAGGTGCAGGACTACGTGAAGAAGCACACCGCCCCCTACAAGTATCCGCGCATCGTCGTCTTCCG
>CAVEND010000198.1:0-2210 GCA_963616865.1 Faecalibacterium prausnitzii
AGATGGGCGCGACGATCTTCGCCTTCTTGCAGTTGTATTCGGCGACGACGAGGTTCGCCTTCGCCTGCAGGACGGAGGCCTCGGCCTTGGCCGCGTCGGCCTCGGCGTTGTCGCGCTCAAGCTGGGTGATGCCGCGCGCGTCGGCCTTCTCCATGCGGTCGGCGTAGCGGCGGGCGCGACGCGCCTCGGTCTCCGCCGCGTTGAGGTCGGCCTTCGCCTGGCCGACGACGGCCTGATACTTCTCGTCGTCCATCAAGTAGAGGATCTGGCCTTCCGAAACCATGTCGCCCTCCTTGAAGAGGATCTCCTTGATGTAGCCGTCGACTTGCGGCAGGAGGTCAACCTCCGCCATCGCCTCGGCGTGCGCGAGGAAGCGTTCGGGGAGGTTGTAGGGCATCTCCTTCACGTCGGCGAGCGCGACGGTCTGCGCCACGCCGGCCATCGCCGCGCGACGTGCCGCGTCGCCCGCGCTCTGCCGCGCCGCCGCCGACCGCGCGTAGATGCCGGAGGCGATCCAGCCGCCCGCCGCGCACACGGCGGCCAGCACGAGGGAAGCGACCGCGCTTCCAACCTTCGAGGGATTCTTTGTGTCACTCATGTTCTTGTTCCTTCTGTTTTGATGTCGTTCCAAATGGCGTGGTAGGAATGCCGAAGCGTCGCGGCCATGTCACATTCGAGGAAGCGGTCGAGACGCGCCTGGACGAGCCCGTCCCAAATCGCGAGCACGACCGTCGCGATCTCCTCGGCGTTGATCGTCGGCTGGATGCGCCCGGCGGCGGCGTCGTTGGCGATGGCCCGCAGGAACGCCTCCTTCGGGCCGAACTGCCTGTTCGTCAGCAAGGCCTGGCGCACCGCCGTCATCGAGTCGTCGCCCCACTTGACCTGGCACTTCATGAGCCGGAAGAACGCCGCGCCATTCGGGTCGGCGACGATCTGCTCGGCGTTGCGCACCATCATCTCCGCGACGGCGGGGAAGGTGAGCTCGCCCTCCGGGATGAGGGCCTCGATCTGGCGGCGGAACTTCTCAAGCGCGAGGCGGACGAGCTCCTCGATGAGCTTCTCCTTCGAGTCGAAATGCCAATAGACGGCGCCCTTGGTGAGTTTCAGCCGCGCGGCGATGTCGTTGAAAGTCGTCTGCTCGTAGCCCTTCTTGGAAAAGAGCGAGAGCGCGCTCGCCAAAATGCGGGCGCGTGTCCTTTCTGCAGCTTCCTTTGTCCTTCTCGGCATAACGAGCGGATATTATACATACTTTCAGGTAGGTATGTCAAGCGGGAATTTGCAAAAAAAGAAGAGACCGAAAATCGGTCTCTGTCCTTTGGTGGAGATAAGGGGAGTCGAACCCCTGACCTTCTCAATGCCATTGAGACGCTCTACCAACTGAGCTATATCCCCGAATAAAAAACGCGCATATTATCTCATATTTCCCATGCGCTTGTCAAGGCTCACATGCCGCTGCGGCCGCGCAACTTGCCGTGCGAGAGGAAGCCATCGTATTTGCGGACGAGCAGGTGCGACTCCATGATGCGCAGCGTGTCGAGCGCGACGCCCACGATGATCAGGAGCGACGTGCCGCCGAAGAACGACGCAATCGCCCAGGGGAGCTTCATCCAGCCCATGAGAACCATCGGGATGAGCGCGACGATCAAAAGCCCCGTGCCGCCGATGAGCGTGATCTTCGTCATCAAATCGTCGAGATACTCGGCCGTCGCGCGTCCGGGGCGGATGCCGGGGATGTAGGAGCCGTCCTTCTTGAGGTTCTCGGAGATGTCAATCGCGTTGAACTGCGTCGCCACCCAGAAGAAGGCGAAGAACATGATGGTGACGGCGTAGACGACGAGGTGGAGCGTCGCGCTGGGGTCGCCGAGGTTCTGCGCGAACTGGTGGAGGCGCGAGCCCGACTCCGTGAACTTCATGAGGATCGTCGAGGGGATGGAGATGAGCGGCTGCGCGAAGATGATGGGCATCACGCCCGTGTAGTTGACGCGCAGCGGCATGAACGTCTGCTGCATGCCGTAGGTGTTGCCGCCCGACACGCTCCGGCGCGTCGTGTGGATCGCCACCTTGCGGACGCCCTGCGTGAGCATCACCGTGCCCATCACGACGAGGATGAAGAAGATGATGACGACGGGCAGCTCCGCGATGGGCGCCGAGGCCTGGACGCCCGCGAGGCCGAAGTAGCGCTCCCACGCGCTGATGAGGGCCTGCGGCAG
>CAVEND010000199.1:0-2206 GCA_963616865.1 Faecalibacterium prausnitzii
CAAGGTCTTCGTGACCGCCGCCGTCCTCCTCTGGAACTACCTCGGCCGCAAGCTCCTCATCTTCCGGTGAAAACCCGATCCCTTTTTCTGCCCGTCAATCCTGCAAATCCTGTCAATCCTGTCTGCCAACTATGAAGATCAACGCAAAGAGCGCGAAGGGGAAAAGCGACATTCTGGCGACGTTCACCTTCCTGGCGACGTTCCTCGTCGTCATGTGCCATGCGGACGACGTTCTCGCCTTTCGCCCGACGGTCGCCGCGATTCTCGGCGGCACGTTCTCCGACGCGAACGTCTACAACTTCTTCTGGCTGTCGGGATTCTTCCTCGGACGGCATCTGAACGAGACGGGCTGGTGGCGTTCGGCCATCGTCAAGCGAATCTCCACACTGGTCGTCCCATATGTTCTCTGGAGCGTCGCCTACTTTGTCGTGTATGACGTCTTGAAGGGGATTCCCCACGCGACGGGCTTGCGCGGCGTCAACCAACTGTTCGGCATCACGCTCGGCGCGACCCCGCAGTGCTTTCCCATGTGGTATATCAAGACGCTCTGCCTCTTTGTCGTGGCCGCGCCTTTGTTCGCCTGGCCCCTGATGAAATGCCGTTCGCGCACCTCTCGCGTTCTCTTGCTCCTTGTGCCGATTGCTGCGTATGCGGGAGCGAAGGTCTTTCACCTGCCGGATACGCCGTTGCGAATCTGGGGTTTCGGAGGCTTTCGGCTTCTCGGCTTCGTGTTCTTCTGCGGCGGACTTTGGCTGTCGCAAGTCAAGATCAAGGAATCGTGGCGAGAGGCGGTCTTGTCGCGTCCGCGTCTGCTGGCTGTCGCGGCGTTCGGCGTGTGGACGCTCTCCGCCGTCTGGGCGCATTATCACCGTGCGTTCTTCTACGAGGTGAACATTCTGGTTTCGTCCGTCTGCCTGTTCCTGATCGCGTGTTCCATCCGAAAGATTCCGGCCGTCTTCACGCGCAACGCCTTCTTCATCTACGGTTCGCACATCGCGCTGCTCGGCTTCTTCGGGCGCCATTTGCTGGGGGGGGGGGGGTATATCCGATCAAAACCTCTTGTTCTTTGTGCTGACGGTTGTCGTTACGGCGCTTGGCATCGCGGGTGGGGAAATCTTGCGCCGTGTCGTGCCGACCTTGTATGCGCCCCTCGTCGGCGGAAGGGTCTGATAATCTGACCAGTTATGAAGTTCAACGCAAAGTTCGCAAAGTGGAGAGACGCAAAGAGCGCAAAGACTCTTGGCTTTTCTTCTCGGCACGCCTTTGCGGCCTTTGCGTCAAAAGTCTTGGCGTTCTTTGCGTTGAAAAGTCAACATGGTTAATCTTATGAAACCCACCGAAACTACCCCCACAAAGCGCGCCGTCGTCATCGGCGCCGGGCCCGCCGGGCTGACCGCCGCCTACGAGCTCCTCCGCCTCGACCCGTCCTGGCGCGTCACCATCCTCGAGGAGTCGCCCCACATCGGCGGCATCTCCCGCACCGCCGTCCACGGGAAAAGCCGCATCGACATCGGCGGACACCGCTTCTTCTCGAAGTCCAAGGAGGTGAACGACCTCTGGACGGCGCTCATGCCCGTCCAGGGCGCGCCGGCGAAGGACGACCTCCTGCTCGGCCGCGACTGCCGCGCCGAGCCGGGCGGGCCCGACCCGGAGAAGGAGGAGCGCGTCATGCTCCGCCGCCGCCGCGTGAGCCGCATCTACTACCTGCGCCACTTCTTCGACTACCCGATCTCGATCAAGCCCGCCACCTTCCTCGCCATGGGGCTCCTCCGCACCTGGAAGGCCGGCTGGAGCTACCTCTACAGCGCGCTCGTCAAGCGTCCCGAGAAGTCGCTCGAGGACTTCTACGTCAACCGCTTCGGACGCGTCCTCTACGAGATGTTCTTCGAGGACTACACCGAGAAGCTCTGGGGCGTGCACCCGTCGAAGATCTCGCCGGAGTGGGGCGCCCAGCGCGTCAAGGGCCTCTCGCTCTGGAAGGCGATCCTCAACGTCTTCCTCCCGAAGGGCGGCAAGAAGGAGACCTCGCTCATCGAGGAGTTCCTCTACCCGAAGAAGGGCCCCGGCCAGCTCTGGGAGGCCCTCGCGGACGACCTTCGCGCGAAGGGCGTCGAGATCCGCCTCGAGACGCGCGCCGCCGCGCTCGACGTGCGGGGCGGCGCCGTCGTCGGCGTCCGCACGGCCGCCGGCGAGACCTTGCCCTGCG
>CAVEND010000200.1:0-2194 GCA_963616865.1 Faecalibacterium prausnitzii
AACGGAGAGAACAGGAGGTGGAACATGAATCGCGTTGACAAGGCGGAGGCGCTCTTTCGGAGCGGTTGCAACTGCTCGCAAGCGGTGCTGGGCGCGTTCGCGGACGAGGTTGGGCTGGACGAGGCGACGGCGTTGAAGGTCGCCTGCGGGCTGGGCGGCGGCGTGGGGCGCCTGCGCGAAGTCTGCGGCGCGGTGAGCGCGGCGGCGATTGTCCTTGGGGCGCGGCAGGGGGGCGACAAGGTGAAAGCCTACCCCGACATCCAATCGTTCTGCGCCGCGTTCAAGGCCGAGACCGGCTCCATCGTCTGCCGCGAGCTTCTGGCGGGAACGCAGGCGACGGCGGGCGGCGCCCCGGAAGAGCGGACGCACGCGTATTACCGCAAGCGGCCGTGCGTCGAGCTCGTCAAACTCGCTTGCTCGCTTTTGGACGCGCCGAAACAGGAGGCGTCATGAGCCGCGCCGCGTTTTTGCTGGCTGTCGCGCTCGCCGCTTTCGCCGCGTCCGCGCGCGCCGACGGCCTTGACGAGTTGATGCCGCGTCCGCGTGAGGTTGTTCGCGGCAAGGCGTCCGTCAAAGTGGGCGACCGCCCCGGCGAATACGTCCTCACCATCCGCAACGGCAAGCCGACCATCGCCGGCGACGAGGAGGGCAAGCGCTACGCCCGCGTCACGTTCATGCAGTTGAAAAAACTCTTCAAGCCCGCGAAGATCCCCGACTGCGTGATCCACGACTGGCCGGAGTTCCGCTACCGGGGGCTGCTCCTCGACTGCGGCCGCAACTACCAGGACGTCGAGTCGATCAAGGACATCATCTCGATGCTCGCGCGCTACAAGTTCAATGTCTTCCACTGGCACCTCACCGACAATTACGGCTGGCGGCTTGAGTCGAAGAAGTATCCCGCCTTGCAGAAGCGCGAGGCCTTCTCGCGGCAGATCGGCAAGTTCTACACGCAGGCGGAGTTCAAGGACGTGCTGGCGTTCGCCAAGGCGCGTGGCGTCACCGTCATCCCGGAGCTCGACATGCCGGGCCACACGCTCGCCTTCCGCAAGGCCCTCGGCATCTCGGATCTCGCGGAGGCGCGGGCGAAGGAGATTCTGGGGGACCTCATCGACGAACTCTGTTCGCTCGCGGGGCCCGAGGACATGCCGATCATCCACTTGGGGACGGACGAGGCGCGTGAGCGCGGCGAGAAGGTGCCGCAGTCGCATCTCGATTTCTGGTCGGAGAAGGTGACGGCGAACGGCCGGGAGTTGATGGGCTGGTCGCCGGGGCTGCGGCTCAAGAACCAACGCATCAAGCAGCTTTGGATGGGGGCGCGAGACCCGCGTGGGGACGCGTGCGCGTATATCGACTCGCAGAACAGCTACTACATCAACCACGTCGACCCGGAGGAGCTCCTGTCGGTGGCGGCCTACCAACAGCCGTGCCGCTGGGGGCGCCGCGAGGAGAAGCTCGGCGCGATCATCGGCGTGTGGCACGACGACGCGATCGCCGCGACGGAGGATGTCGCGCGCATGAACGCGGTCTACCCGGCGATCGTTCTTCTCTCCGACAACTTCTGGCGCGGCCGCGAACAAGACGAACCCACGCTCTACGCGAGGCTGCCGCCGCCCGACGACCCGCGCTTCGCGCTCGCCGCCGACTTGGAGCGTCGGCTCCTCGCGCAGCGCGACAAGGTGCTGGCGGGCTTGCGCCATCCCTTCCCCTACGTGGCGCAGACAGCGATGCGCTGGCGCATGACGGATGGGTCGGGCGCCCTCGTCGCGACCGACATCCCGCAAGCGACGATCTATCCGCGCCACTTCTGGTTCCCGGCCTCGGCGTATGTGCCCACGAGCGACGGCACGGTCGTGTTGGAGACGTGGATCACCGCGCCCAAGGACATCCGCTGCGGGGCGTGGATCGGCATGACCGGCTTCTCGCGCTCGGACGGCCGCTCGCGGGACGCGCCAACGCCGAAGATCGGCGAGTGGAACAAGCACGGCGCGACGGTGGAGGTCAACGGACGCGCCATCGCGCCGCCCGCGTGGACGCATCCCGGGGTGGGCGGCAACCCCAAGGAGACGCCGCTTGTGGACGAGGACTATTGGTATCGCGAGCCGACGCCCATCCAACTCCGCGCCGGGGAGAACCACGTCAAGCTGACGCTCCCGAAGCGCGGCGGCTGGAAGTGGATCGGCACGTTCGTCCCCAT
>CAVEND010000201.1:0-2172 GCA_963616865.1 Faecalibacterium prausnitzii
AGTTCCTCGTTCGCCTGGCCGTCGACGGGTGCGCCTTTGAGACGCACCTTGAGGACGTCGCCAAGCAGCCCGTCGATCTCGCTTTTCGAGGATCGCGGCTGGGCCCGCACGTTCACGAGAACGCCGTCCTGCGTCTCCGTCCAAGCCGTCATTGGAACGCAAGCGTGTCGTGCAAAGAGAGCTTGAAGGGAAGTTCCAGCCCCAGCGGCCGCAACATCCGAAAGACGCGCGGACTGCGCACCTTGATCTCGCCGGGCACCTTCCCCCAGTCGACGAGCGAGTTCAACACCTTCCCCGGCATCGACTCCCACAGCCCTTTGAGCGAGCCCCCCGGTGGAATCGAGACGCGCCAATCGAAGACGAGCCGCTTCTCGGTTGGCGAAAAGCCCTTGAGGTCGTAGACGCTGCGCGGCCGCGCCTCGTTTGTCGCGACCTCCGGGACGAGCGCGAAATCGACGTGCAGCGCGTCCGAGGCGGCGAACGGCAGATCCCGCGCCTTCTTGACGACCTCCTTCGCGAAGACGATGGACTCGACGTGCGGCGGCGGGTCGGGAATCGTCAGCGGCCGATCCTCCCACACGCCGTCGGCCGTCTCGACGCGGGCGAAGATCGCCCGCTCGTCCGCGAAGCGCAGGGGGAGTTTGGGGTCGCCCTCCAAGCGCAGCATGAGTCCATACGCCTCCCACAGAATCCGCGAGAGGAGCGGCGCCTCGCGGTCGTTGACGGCGCGGGGCGCGTAGCCCGTGTCGTAGCGGAAGAACTCGACCTCCCCCGACCGCAGGGCGACAAGTTCGAAATGCGGAAACTCCAAGGGCGAGGAGTGGAACCCGTAGGCGTGATCCGCCCGCACGAGGACGAACTCGTGGAGCGTCTGCCAGCCCTCCAGCATGAGAAGCCGCGCCCGGACAAGCCTCTCGTCGCCGCCAAGCGTGAGGCAGAAGTAGGGGAAGACCGTCCCCTTCGGCCGAATCGCCCAGTTGCACGGCAGAAGCCGATCCCACACGTCGAGCGCGGCGATTTTCTTCCCGATCTCGCGACAGTCTTTCATCACCCAATCGACGAGGAGACCTTGAAGACGGCCATCAAGATCGCGATGGCGACGAAGCCGACGACGCCCGCGATGGCCACGATGAGGATGGGTTCGAGCGCGTTCGTGAACGCGGCGATGTTCCGATCCATGTCCTTCTGGTAGCGGCGGCCGACGTGTTCCAAGGACGAGATCATGTCGCCCGCCTGTTCGCCGATGGCGAGCATGTCGGTCATCATCTTCGGGAAGACGCCGCTCGCGGCGAGCGGGCCGGAGATCGTCGTTCCGTCCGTCACGCGCCGCCGCGCCGTCGCGAGCGCGTCGCCGATGACCGCGTTCGCGCACGTCGCCTCGCAGATCTTCAACGCCTGCAGGACGTTGACGCCGTTCGCGAGCAGCGTCTTGAGCGTGAAGGCGAGCGAGGAGTAGGCCCCCGCCGCGACGATCCCCCGGATGAGCGGGGCCTTCAACTTCCAGCCGTCCACCGTGCGCAACCCCTTGGGCGTCTTCTTCCAACGGCGGAACCAGAGGGCGAAGAGGACGACGCCAAGGGCCAGGAGCCAGCCGTAGTTGATGAGCCCGTCGGAGAGCGCGATGAGGATTTTCGTCGGCAGGGGCAGCGACGCGCCCATCGAGTCGAAGACCTTTTGGAATTGCGGGATGATCCAGACGAGCGCGCCGATGACGGCGAGGACGCCGAAGCAGAGGACGATGACGGGGTAGGTGAGCGCCCCCTTGATCTTGCCGCGCATGTTGTCGTCGCGCTCGTAGTGGTCGCCGAGCCGCCGCAGAACCTCGACCATCGCCCCGGAGGCCTCGCCGGCGCGGATCATGTTCGCGAAAAGCGGCGGGAACGTCTTGGGGTGGTGGAGGCACGCGTCCGAGAAGCTCTCGCCGCGCACAATGCGGTCGCAGAGGTCGCGGCAGACATAACGCTGCGCCGAGCCCTCCTCGCCCTGGTTCGCCAACGCCTGCAACGCCTGCCCCAGCGTCATCCCCGCGTCGAGCAAGTCGGCGAGCTCGGAGACGAAGAGCAACACCTCGACGCGCTTCATGACCGTCTTTTTCTTGGCCCCGCCGATTTGGAGGCTCCAAATGGACGCGCCCTTCCCCGCCGTCTTCGGAGGCGGCGGCGCGGCGGTGGG
>CAVEND010000202.1:0-2169 GCA_963616865.1 Faecalibacterium prausnitzii
ATGGTATAATGTCGATATGTCAAGACCACCTGACGAACGCCATGACCTGCCGAGTCGCTTTGCCGTCTTCAGTGCGAAGAACGGTAGCCCCGATGCTTCGGCGCAGCGGCTTCATCCGTGCAATCCGTGGCGAAGAAATCCTGTCAATCCTGTGAATCCTGTCAGAAACATTCGTGAAGATTCGTGCCCATTCGTGGCTAAAACATTAAATCGCTAAAAACATAAGGGACAAGAGTTGATTTTTATGAAACGTTCCATCGTTGCCGCCGCGCTGTGTTCGTCGTTGTGTCTCTGCGCCGAGGAGGAGACCTCGGTCGTGCGCGTCCGCTCCCTTGACGGGCGCAACGAAATCGCCTTGTGGACGAACCCCCTCTCCATCGCCGTCACCCGCGACGGCATTGAGCTCGTCTCGCGCAGCACCATCGACCTGACGCTCGATGGTCAGAGCCTTGCGGCGATTGCGAAGACGCGCGAGCCCCGCACGACGATGCGCCGCGAGACGGGGAAAACGCCCGCGCCCGTCTACAAGAAGGCCGCGCTCGACGTGTCGGGCGTTTTCGCGACCGTTGACTTTGGCGAGGCCGGCGTCGAACTCGCGGCGCGGAACGATGGCGTCGCCTACCGCTTCTATGCGAGCAAGAAGGGAACGGTTGTCGTGGACGATGAGGTTGCCTCCTTCCGCCTCGACCCGAAATCGACGTGCTTCTACTATTCGACATCGAAGATTGGCTGCGAGGAAGTCCGCTCGAAAGAAGCCGTCTTTTCGGAACTCAAAGGCACGAACATCTACCTTCCCTTCCTCGCGCAGACGAAAGGAAAGACGTTCGCTATCTTGGACTCGGACGTCTTCGACTACCCGATTCTCAACTTCAACAAGGCGGCGGAGGAGGACTCTTTTGAAACCTCGTTCGCCCGCTTCCCGAAGCGCACCTATTCGGCGGGCGGCTGGGATTTGAAAACGCCCATTGACCGCCCCGGCCGCTGGGTTGTCGTCGCGGAGGAGGAAGCTTTCCTCACGCGCACCTCGTCGCCCCGCGCGTTCCCGTGGCGCGTCTTCGCGCTCGCGGACGAGCCGTCGAAACTCTGCGAGGCCGACATTGTGAACGCCTTGGCGCGGCCGCCGCAACCGGGCGCGGACTTCTCTTGGTTGAAACCGGGGAAAGTCGCCTGGGAGTGGTGGAACGACTTTGACCACTTGGGCGTCGAGAAGGGCTGCACGACGGCGACCTACAAGCGGTTCATCGACTTCGCCGCGTCCAACCGCATCGAATACGTCATCCTCGACGAGGGGTGGAGCGAGAACTTGAACATCTGGGCGTTCAACCCGAACGTCGACGTGGAGGCGGTCATCCGCCACGGCGAGGAGAAGGGCGTGGGCATCATCCTCTGGATGGCGTGGGGGCAGATCGCGGGGAACGAGGCGAAAGTCGCCCGCCACTTCGCCGCGCTCGGGGCGAAGGGATTCAAGGTCGATTTCATCGACCGGGGCGACGCGCTCGCCGAGCGGTTCCTTTGGACGTTCGCCGAGGCGTGCGCGAAGGAGAAGATGCTCGTCGACTACCACGGCGTCCACCGCCCGACGGGGTTGAGCCGCGCGTTCCCGAACGTCGTCAACTACGAGGGCGTCTACGGCCTTGAGCAGATGAAGTGGAACCGCGGGGTCCCCGACACGATGGAGAGCGACGTCCGCACGGCGTTCCTGCGCATGACGGCGGGGCCCCTTGACTACACGCCCGGCGCGATGGACAACTACCCCTTGGGCGCTTACAAAGGCGACAACCGGAACCCCGGCTCCGTGGGGACGCGCGCGCACCAAATGGCTCTTCTCGTCATCTACGAGGCGCCGTTGCAGATGCTCTGCGACTCGCCCACGAAGTATGAGCGGAACATGGAGTCCTTCTCGTTCATGGCGAACATCCCGACGGTTTGGCGCGAGACCGTCGGCCTTGGGGGCGATCCGAACTCGATGATCGCCCTCGCGCGTCAGGCGAAGGACGGCGCGTGGTATGCGGCTGGCATCGCCAACGCCACGGCGCAGACGTTCACGCTCAAAACAGACTTCCTGGGGAATGGCGTTTTCGAGGCGGAGATTTTCGCCGACGCGCCTGACGCGGACGAGTTTCCGACGCGCTTCTCGCACGAGACGCGGCGCGTCACGGCGGGCGAGGA
>CAVEND010000203.1:0-2114 GCA_963616865.1 Faecalibacterium prausnitzii
CCCGTCTCCTCGTCCTCGCGGAACTGGCACGTCGGATCCTCCGCCGCGAGCGCCTTCATGGACGTGACGAGTTTGTCCTTGTCCGCGCTCGACTTCGGCTCGATGGCCATGAACATGACGGGCTGCGGCGCGACGATGCGCTCCAGGTAGCACGGCTTCACCTCGGCGCAGAGCGTGTCGCCCGTCGTCACGTCCTTCAGCCCGACGACCGCGCCGATGTCGCCGGCGCGGAGTTCCTCGGCCTCGATCTGCTCGTCGGCGAAGAGGCGGACGATCTTCATGATCCGCTCGCGTGCGCGAGTGCGCGGGTTGTAGGCGTTCGCGCCCTTCTTGAGGACGCCCGAATAGACGCGCACGAAAAAGAGTTTGCCGACGTAGGGGTCTGTCGCGATCTTGAAGACGAGCGAGGTCAAAAGCTCCGCGTCGTCCTGCCGGCGCGTGACAGGCTCGCCCGACTTCAGGTCTGTCGCCGCGACCGGCGGGCGGTCGCTTGGACTCGGCAGGAAATCGCAAATCGCGTCAAGGAGCGGCTGGACGCCCTTGTCGCGCAGGGAGGAGCCGCAGAGGACGGGGACGCACGCGCCCGCGAGCGTGGCGCGGCGGATCGCGGGCAACAGTTCCTCGGCGGTCAGATCGCCCTTCTCCAAAAACGCCTCCATGACGCCCTCGTCGCAGTCGGCGATGCGCTCGACGAGTTCGGCGCGGGCGAGCAGCGCGTCGTCCTTCAGCTCCGGCGGGATCTCGCCGACGGTGAAGGTCTTGCCCTCCGTCGCCTCGTCGTAGACAATCGCCTGGAGGCGGATGAGGTCGATGACGCCCTGAAAGGCGTCCTCGCGTCCGATGGGCAACTCGACGGGGCAGGCCGGCGCGCGCAGTTTCGTCCGCAGCTCCTCGACGACGCGGGAAAAGTCCGCGCCCATGCGATCCATCTTGTTGACGAAGGCGAGGCGCGGCACGTGGTAGCGGTCGGCCTGGCGCCAGACGGTCTCCGACTGCGGCTGGACGCCGCCGACGGCGCAGAAGACGCACACGGCGCCGTCGAGGACGCGCAGCGAGCGCTCGACCTCCATCGTGAAATCGACGTGGCCGGGCGTGTCGATGATGTTGATGACGTGGTCTTTCCACGCGCAGGAGACGGCCGCCGACTGGATGGTGATGCCGCGCTCGCGCTCCTGGATCATGAAGTCGGTCGTCGTGTTTCCGTCGTGGACGTCGCCGTGCTTGTGGATCTTGCCGGTGTAGAAGAGGATGCGTTCGCTCGTCGTCGTCTTGCCCGCGTCGATGTGGGCGACGATGCCGATGTTGCGCACGTTTTTCAAGTCTTGAGCCATAGTGTCACATTATACCATACGCGGCGGCCTTGGGTTTCGGATTTTAGACCCAAACCTACCCAAGGACGCGGCCATCGATGGAGATCGTGACAACCTTGAACGGCAACGTCTTCCCCGACGCGCGAAGCGCCCGTTCCGTCGCCGCCTCCAGCCCGCCGCAGCACGGCACCTCCATGCGCAGAACCGTCACGGACGCGATGTCGTTCACGCGGAGGATCTCCGAGAGTTTCTCGGCGTAATCAACCGCGTCGAGTTTCGGGCAGCCGATGAGCGTGATCTTGCCGCGCATGAAGTCGCGGTGGACGCTCGCGCGGGCGAACGCCGTGCAGTCCGCCGCGATCAGCAGGTTCGCGCCGTGGAAGTAGGGCGCGTTCACCGGCACGAGACGAATCTGGCACGGCCACTGGCCGAGTTCGGAAACGCGGGCGGTCGGCGCGGGCGCGTCGGAGGCCGACGCCGCCTCCACCGTGGGCGGACGGCTCAATGTCCGCATCTTCATGCCCGGACAACCGCCGCCCGCGCACGCGTGAGCCTTCGCCTGACGGGCGGCCTCGACGGCCTTCTCGTCATAGGCGGCGGCCTCGCGTTCCACGAAGGAGATCGCTCCCGTCGGACACTGCGGCAAGCAGTCGCCCATGCCGTCGCAATAGTCGTCGCGCAAGAGTTTCGCCTTGCCGTTCACGAGGCCAATCGCCCCCTCGTGGCAAGCGGTCGCGCACGCGCCGCACCCGTTGCACTTCGCCTCGTCAATCTGAATGATCTTCCGTTTCATCGCCGTGTTCC
>CAVEND010000204.1:0-2109 GCA_963616865.1 Faecalibacterium prausnitzii
TGCGGCGGCTTCAAGAATACTTCTTCTCGGATCGCGCCCGCACCGAGGAGGACTTCTTGCGGACGCGGGACTACCGCGCCAACCGCGACCGCGCCGCCGCCGCGTGCCGATGCGCGAGCCGCGAGGACTATCTCGCGTCGCTGGGTCTTTGGGTCGAGCCGTCCGAGGCCACCGCCGCCGACCTCGACCGCCTCGCGCAAATGGCCGCGAAAACCAATCAGTTCAACGCGACGACGCGCCGCCGCTCACGCGAGGAGTTCGCCGCGTTGCTCGCGGACGAAACCAAGCGCGTGTTCGTCTTCCGCGCCGGCGATGTTTTCGGGGCGCAGGGGCTTGTTTGCTACGTGGTCGTGGATGTGGAAAAGAAGCGCATCACCGATTTCGTGATGAGTTGCCGCGCGATGGGGCGGACTCTTGAAAATTTCGCGCTCGCCCACGTCGAGCGGG
This sequence comes from Faecalibacterium prausnitzii, assembly GCA_963616865.1. Lineage (GTDB taxonomy): Bacteria > Verrucomicrobiota > Kiritimatiellia > RFP12 > UBA1067 > UBA1067. The sequence continues at coordinate 448 of CAVEND010000204.1, forward strand.
CGGTGGGTGTTCCCTTGGACATCGACTTCACGCCCACGGCCAAGAACGCGCCGTTCGCCGAGTTTCTGAAAACGCGGTCTGCCGCGACATTCTTCAAGGAGCGGACGTGAAAGAGAGGCTTGACCGTGTGCTTCTGACCCGCTACCCCGACTTCTCGCGGGCGCGTTTGGAAGGGCTTGTCAAGGCGGGGTTCGTCCGCGTCAACGGAGAGGTCGCGGTCAAGGCGGGGATGAAGGTTTCCGACGAGGACGAGATCGCGGTCGAGATTCCGCCGCCCGTTCCCGCGACGCCGGAGCCGGAGGACATTCCGCTCGATGTCCTCTTCGAGGACGCGGATCTCCTTGTTCTCAACAAGCCGGCGGGGCTTGTCGTCCATCCCGCGCCCGGCCACCAAACGGGGACGCTCGTCAACGCGCTGCTCCACCACTGCCCCGACCTCGCGGGCATCGGCGGCGTGGCGCGGCCGGGGATCGTCCACCGCCTCGACCAGGACACGTCGGGGCTGATGGTCGTCGCCAAGACGACCCGCGCCATGGACGCGCTCACGCGCGCGTTCGCCTCGCACCGCCACATCGAAAAGACGTATCTCGCGCTCTGCCACGGGGCGCCGCGCCTTGACGCGGGGCGCGTTGAGAACCTCATCGGACGGCATCCCGTCAACCGCAAGAAAATGGCGATTGTCGAGGCGAACGGCAAACGCGCCGTCACGCATTGGCGCGTCGTCAAGCAAGGTGTCTCGCCCCAGAAGGGCGTGGGCGTCCTCTCGTTGATCGAGTGCCGCATCGAGACGGGACGGACGCACCAGATCCGCGTCCACCTCGCTTCCCTCGGCTGCCCCGTCGTGGGCGATGTCCTTTACGGAAAGACCGCGCTCGATGGCAAGATGGATCCCAAACCCACGCGCCAACTCCTCCACGCGGCGCGGCTCCGCCTCTTCCACCCCGTCACAAGCGAACCCCTCGCCTTCGAAGCCCCCCTGCCCCCAGACTTCGTGGACTGCCTGAATGCCTCTTGGCCGTGGTTGTGACAGCGATTTATGGTATAATCCTTTCCAGTCACGCTGAACTCATTTTGACTTGGAAGGGAAGATGCCGCAAATGACCGATTCGGGCAAGACGATCCAGGAAAAGGCGACTGTCCTCTGGGACGTCGCCAACTCGCTCTCGGGCCTTTACAAGCCGCACGAATACGGGCTGGTGATCCTGCCGATGGCCGTCGTGAAGCGTTTCCACGACTGCCTGCTGCCGACGCACGCGAAAGTCCAGAAGGTCTTCGCCGAGAAGAGGCACCTGCAGGTGCGGGAGGGCTTCCTCAAGGCCGCGTCGGGCTACAACTTCTACAACACGTCCAAGTTCACCTTCGAGACGCTCCTCGCCGACCCGAAGAACGTCGCGGCGAACTTCCGCGACTACCTCAACGGGTTTTCCGAGAACGTCCGCGACGTCCTCGAGCAGATGGAGTTCGAGAAGGAGGTCGCCACGATGGAGAAGGGCGGCGTCCTCTACCAGGTGATCTCCGACTTCAACTCCGCGAAGGCGGACATGTCGCCGGAGAAGGTCGGCACGAACGACATGGGCTACATCTTCGAGAACCTCGTCGCCCGCTTCTCGGAAAGCTACGACGAGCAGGCCGGCGCGCACTTCACCTCGCGGGACATCATCT
>CAVEND010000205.1:0-2098 GCA_963616865.1 Faecalibacterium prausnitzii
CGGGAATCGTCCTCGCGGCGACGCCGAGCGCGTTGACCGGCACGAGCGCGGCGCGGAGGCCGCTCCCGCAGATGGTCGTCAGGCTCTCGATCTTCATCACGGCGCGGAAGCCGTAAAGCCCCTCGATGCGCCCCTCGGCAATCGCGGAGCGGTCGCCGTAGGTGTTCGCGTCGAGCGTCGAGAGCAGCTGCCCGAACTCCTTGCCGTTCATGAGCAGAACGGTGTCGGACGGGTCGATGTCCGCCGCCGCGCAGGCGTAGGTCATCTGCTCCGCCACGTAGTCCTTCGAGAACTTCTGCGTGTCGGCGGCGACGACCTCGTTGAACGCGCCGAACGACAGCCCCGTGCCGAGCTTCGTGCCGTCCTCGTCCGTCGCGAAGTCGACGCCGCTCGTCTTCACGTTCGTCGGGGTGATATTCTTCACCGCCGTGTGGAGGAGGGCGCGGCTCACGGCGCGTCCCGCCGCCTCGCCCGCGGTCGCCCAGCGGTTCGAGCCGATGTTCATGTAGTCCTGCGGCGTGAAGGTGAAGGACTTTTTCGCGTGGTGCGAGAACTTCACCGGGATGAACGACACCTGGCCGTCCGCGTCGCCGTAGTTGTTCGTCTCGTCGTCGTAGGCGGCGGCTTCGCCGTCGTCGAAGAACTGGACGAGCATCGTCGAGCCCGGCTGGGCGGCGTCGCCCGAGAAGTCGGTCGTGAAGTCGCGCAGCTTCGCGATGCCGGAGCGCGCGGACAGGATCGCCTGATTCGCGAGGAAGCGAACGGCGGGGTCAAGAACAGAGTTTGCCATTGTTGGATTTCCTTTCCGTTGATTGTTTGAGTTTCGGACGCGCCCTTACTTCGCGCCCATCGCCCGAAGCATCTCGTTCTCCTTGGCGGGGTCGCCGCCGCAGTTCGCGAGAATCGCCTCCATGTTCAGCGCGACCGGGGCCTTCGCCGTGCGGAAGTTGATGGAGACGGACTTCTTCACCGCCGCCGCCGACCTCTGCGCGTTCGCGACCGCACGCTCGTAGACGCGCCTCATGTTGGCGACCGCCTCCTTCGCGGCCTCGGGGTCGGACGCATACTGCGCCTTGACCGCCTCGGCGTCCTCCTCCGGGATGACGTCCGCGTTCGCCTTGACGAGTTCGTCCGCCTCCGCGTTGCGCTGGGCGGTCTTCAGCTCGTCGAGTTCGCCCTGCGCGTTCTGAAGGGCCTCGGACTGCTCCAGCACCGCGTTGACGGCGGCGAGGACGTCCTCGTTCGCGCACGTCGGCTCCAGGCCGAGCGCGTTCTGCACCTGCTCCATGCCGCCGCACTTCGCGAGGACGGCATCGAGAGCCTGCTCGACCTCCTCGTCCGTCGCCTCGGCAGGGAGCCCGAGTTTCGCCTTGATATCCATTGTCGATGTTCCTTCTTGGTTGTTTGCCGCGTCGCCCGAAGGGGCGGCGGCGGGTTTGTTCTCCTCTCCCGCGTTCTGCGCCTCCACTCCGTCGGCCTTGCGCTCGCCCTCTTTCGGCGTCACGCCGTCCGTCGCCGAGTTGGCGACGGCGGTTCCCGCCTTCGGGCTTTTGGCCGCCTTCATGTTGAGCATCGGGGAGACTGGAAGATTGGGTCGGTTCGTCATGCCGACGGAGACGAGCTTTTCGGGATGCCCGTCGTCCGTGAGCGTCCACGCGGGGGAGATGAAGCGGTAAGCCTTGCCGCTCACGGCGTCCGCGCCCTCCTTGGTGAAGACGAACACGCCGACGAGCCCACGGTCGGGGTCGTCGAAGATGCGGTCGATCCACGCCATCGCCTTGGTGGTGTCGCCCGTCTCGGAGGAGTGGTCGGCGTCCACGAGGACTTGGTAGTTCTCGCCGCGCTCCTTCGCCGCCGCCTTCTCGGCGTTGAAGTTGTCGATGAGGGACTTGACGGCGGCGTCGTCCACGATCTGCACGACCTCCTTGCCGTCCACGATTTGCGGGTATGCGCCGCGAGGGGCGAGCTGAACCTCGATCTCGTCGCCCGCGTTCACCGCGTCTGGAAGTTTCGTCGTCATCGTTTCGCAATTCTCCTTTCGTGCGTCCGGCTCTAACCCGCGCCGTCAACCGATTATGGTATAATGTCGCCCATGAAA
>CAVEND010000206.1:0-2086 GCA_963616865.1 Faecalibacterium prausnitzii
AGCGGCCGAGCGTTTCCTCCCACGTCGCCTCGGTGAGATGCGCGTAGGAGAGCGAAACATAGGCGACGAGGGCGCCGCTCACGGGGTCGCGGCCGACGGCCGGGGACTCGCCCATGAGCGGACCGAGCGCGAGGTCAAGGAGGTCAAGCATCTGCGCGTAGCCGATGTCCTCCTTGAGTTCCTGCGCGACGACGGCGGCGAGCGTGAGCCGCCCCTCCTCGTCGTGGCGCGAGACGTTGACGGCGAAGTCGCCATCGACGAGGAGCGTCGCGCGCCCCTCGTCGTCAAACGGCAAGTTCACGTCGAGCGTCACGACGCTTCCCTCGCTCGTCCGCGCCGTTCCGCGCTCACTTGACACCGATTTTCTTGATGCGCTTGAGGATGTCCTTCTTGCCTTCGGGCGAGATCGTCGCGTTGGGCAGACGGACGTCACCCAGATCGACGCCCCACATTTGGCACATGACCTTGCCACCGGCGACGCCGCCGTATTGGACGAGGATGTCCACGATGTCGCAGACGCGCTTCATCTGCTTCTCGCTCGCTTTCAGGTCGCCCTTCTTGACGGCCTCCCAAACCTTGTAGTAGAGCGAGGCGGCGTAGTTGTAGGTCGAACCGATGGCCGATTTCGCGCCGAGCGCCACCGCCCCCGCGAACCACTCGTCGATGCCCCAGGTGATGTCGTATTTGCCGCCGCACGCGCGCAGGCACCGCTGATACATGTAGAGGTCGGCGTAGTTGAACTTGATGCCCGCGAGGTTCTTGATCTTGCCGTCGGCCTTCTCAAGGAACGTCTGCATGTCGAAGTTCACGCCCGACATGCCCGTGTGGTAGTAGTAGAACGGCAGCGACGTCGAGGTCTTGAGCGCCTCGTTCAGGTAGGCAATGAGGACATCGACGGAGCCGGGCTTGAAGAAGTTCGGCGGCACGATGGAAGTCGCGTCCATCTTCGCCTTGACGGCGTAGGCTCCCAACTCCTGCACGTCGGGAAGCGCGAGCGCGCCGATGTGGACGATGAGGAAGAGCTTGCCCTTCGCGGCCTTCGCCCAGGCGTCCATGACGGCCTTGCGCTCCTCAATGGAGCAACAGATGCCCTCGCCCGTCGTACCGGAGATGTAGACTCCCGTCACCTTCTGCTTGAGGAGCATCTTCGCCTGCTCGGGGATGACCTTCAAGTTGACGGAACCGTCGGGGTTGAACCCGGTGTGGGCGGCGGCGATGAGACCTTCGAGTTTCTTGATTTTCATAACGCTTGGAGCAGACCTTTCTTGATTTAGGATAAAGTCATTATATCACATTTCCAAAGTTTTTTCTCCTCTGGAGTTTACCCATTTTTTGGGTTCTCCCGGTTGGCGGGTGAAAAAAGCGCGGCAACCGCCCGCCGTTTTTCGGTAAAATACCGACTTGCAAAACAAACACGCAAGGAGGTTGCCGCACCATGAATGATACCAAAATCGCATCGAAAGCGAAAGCCCAACTCGCCAACTTCATGGGTAAAGTGTTTACCCATTTCTCGAAGCCGTCCCGCAGGTTCGTGGAGGAGTGTATCTACGGGATCCAGGCGTCGGGCGACACGAAACTGTCATCTATCGTCCGCGCCATCGACGACGACATTAGGCCGATCCACACGGAGAAAAGGCTGAGCCGGAACCTTGACGACGACGGCCTGGAGGCGGCCGTGTCCGGAGCCGTGCTGAAGGACGGCGCGCGCTCGGTGCGGGGCGACACGCTGCTGCTCGTCGACCCGACGGAGATCCGCAAGGAGTTCTCGCGCAGGATGGAGTTCGTCACGCGCGTGAGGGACGCGAGCCGCTCGTCGAAGGAAGGCCGGGACGTCCTCGTGAACGGCTACCACGGCTGCATGGTCGCGGCCTGCCGCCCGGGCGGGCGCAGGACCGTGCCGCTCGCGCTGAAACTGTGGTCGTCGCGCTCGCCGGGGTTCAGGGGCGAGAACGACGAGGTGCTGAAGACCGTCAGGGAGGTCTACGCCGCGACGGGCGGCAAGGGGATCGTCGCCTGCGACCGTGGCGGCGACAGGCCCGCGTTCTACGACTATTTCATCGGGGAAAACCGCGACTTCATCGTGCGG
>CAVEND010000207.1:0-2059 GCA_963616865.1 Faecalibacterium prausnitzii
GAGGCGCCGGTCGCGCAGTCACCGACACAGAGGACGTTCCGCTCGGGCGCGGAGACGAGCGTCGTGCGCGGCGTTTGCGCGAGCTGGAGCTGCTTGACGAGCGGCATGTCGCCCGAGACTCCCGTGAAGCCCAAGGCGAGCAGCACGAGGTCGGCGGCGATGGTTTCCTTCGAGTTGGGGCGCGGCTTGAACGAGAGGGGTTTGCCCGTCGGCGAGAGGTCCCAGTCAACCGTCTCCACCTCCACGCCTTCGACGGCCTCGCCGCCCACGAAGCGCAGGGAATTGAGGCTCCACCGCCGCTCACAGCCTTCGAGATGGCTGGAACTCGTCCGCAACTGATACGGCCAGAGCGGCCACGGCGTCGAGGGGCTTCGCGTCTCCGGCGGCTTCGGCATGATTTCGATTTGCGTCACCGACGTCGCCCCCTGGCGGATGGCCGTTCCCACGCAGTCCGAGCCCGTGTCGCCGCCGCCGATGACGAGGACGCGCTTGCCGGCGGCGGAGAGCGTCGCGTCGTCCGCGATCTCGCCCGTCAAGAGGCGGTTTTGGCGCGAGAGGAACTCCAGCGCGAGATGAATCCCTTTTTTCTCGCGCCCCGGCGTTTTCAAGTCACGCGCCACGGGCGTGCCGATGGCGACGACAACGGTGTCGAACACGCGCTTGAGATAGTCGGCGGCGACATCCACGCCCACCTCCGTGTCCGTCCGAAAGACGATCCCCTCCTCTTCGAGAATTTTGCGGCGGCGGTCGATGACGGCCTTGTCGAGTTTGAAGCAGGGAATCCCATAGCGGAGCAAACCGCCGATGTCGTGGTTCTTCTCGAAGACAACGACGTCAAACCCACGGCGGTTGAGCGTGACGGCGGCCGACAGCCCCGCGGGGCCCGCGCCGATGACGGCGGCGCGGCGGCCGTTTCGTTCAGCCGGCGGACGCGGACGCACCCACCCCTCGCGGAAGGCCGTCTCGATGATGAGCCGCTCGCTTGCGCGGACACTCACCGATTCCTCGTCGAGCTGGTGGACGCAACTCGCCTCGCACAGCGCGGGGCAGACGCGGGAGGTGAACTCCGGGAAGTCGCTGTTTTCCGACAGCAGCTCGAAAGCCCGGCGCATGTCGCCGCGCGCGACGGCGCGGTTCTGGTCGGGAACGAGGTTCCCAAGGGGACAGCCGAAGCCGTGGCAGAAGGGAACGCCGCAGTTGAGGCAGCGTTCGACTTCGGGACGGATCTCGGCGGCGGAGAGCGGAATCTCGACTTCGCGGAAGTCGGCGGTGCGCTCGTGAATGGGACGGTAGGAATGCATAGGAAGTGGAAAGGTTGAAAAGTTGAAAGGTGGAAGAGTGCGATGGGTGGTGGAAAAGTGCGAAGGGTTTATTCCTTAACGGGTTTGACTTGGACGAAGCGGGGGCGGTAGGCGCTCCAGTTTTGGAGGATGCGCGTGGCGAGCGGTGAGTGCGTCCGCGTGGCATGCTCTTGAAGAAGCGTCTTCAACTCCGCCTCGGCGGGCGAGTCCGCCTCGACGACGGCAAGGTCGATGGACGAGAGGTTGCACCTCAAGTCGAAGTCGCCCGCCTCGTCAAGGACATAGGCCGTGCCGCCCGTCATGCCCGCGCCGAAGTTGACGCCCGTCGGCCCCAGGACGACGACGGTGCCGCCCGTCATATACTCGCACCCGTGGTCGCCCACGCCCTCGGCGACGAGCGTCGCCCCGGAGTTGCGGATGCCGAAGCGTTCGCCCGCCTGGCCGTTGAGGAAGATCTTGCCGTCCGTCGCGCCGTAGGCGATGACGTTGCCGGCGATGACGTTTTTCTCCGGCGAGAACTCCCCGTCCTCACGCGGCGGCCTGACGGTGATGACACCGCCCGAGAGGCCCTTGCCCACGAAGTCGTTGGCCTCGCCCGTCACGTTGAAGGTGACGCCGTGCGCGAGGAACGCGCCGAACGACTGCCCGGCGACGCCCGTGAAGTTCACGGTGATCGCGTCCTCCTTCAAGCCCGCCGCGCCGACTTTCTCGATCAACGCGCCCGACAGTTCCGTGCCGACGGTGCGATCCACGTTTCG
>CAVEND010000208.1:0-2041 GCA_963616865.1 Faecalibacterium prausnitzii
TCGCGCCCACATCGTCCGTGACCGTGAACGAGCGCGTCGCACTGCCGGGCGCGATCTCCTCGACCGTCGTCCACGCGCCCTCGCTCAAATCGTCGCATTTCTCCAACGTCAAATAGGCGTTGACGGGATCGTCCGCGCCGAGCGCGAGCGTCAAACCATCGTCCGTGAACGTCGGGGCCGAAAGCGAGAAGGTGTAGTTCGTCTCCGTCGTCGCGTCGGAGGAGTTGAACATGTAGTGGATGTCGGCGGCCTCGTCGCTCTGCTTCACCACGCCGTTGATCGTGACGGGCGCGAACGAAATCAGCCCCTCGCTGTCGCAGGCGTGCGCGACCGAGTAGAGTCTCTGGGAGAGCGAGGCGTCGCTTGGAATGCCGCCAAACGTGGAGAACGCCCGCGTCGTGTCAAGTTCCGCCTTGGGGTAGTAAATATCCACGGCCAGGACAGTCATTCCCGTCAGGGGGTTGTAGAGCGAGGAGATATCCGTGCTGTTCGGTTTCAGTCTGTCGCCAATTCTGATGAGCGTTGAGATTTTCGTGTTGGTGAAACGAACATCGGAGGCATTGACAATCAAATTGCCATCCTGATAAACCTGAACGCCGGGCGAGGCGGCGGATGTCACGCAAATTGTGTAGAGATGCAGTTGCGTCACGTCCTGCGGCGTAGACTTGACCGTGCCGCTGAGAGAACTGCTGTCATACCAAGTAACATCAAAAAGATCCGTCTCGCTGTTGTAGACAAGCTGAACGGGAATCGTGTTCTCCAACCACCCGACGACCGTGCCGCTCTTCTTCTTCGGCAACGCGGCGAGAATCTGCAAGGTCATCGTGGCAGCGCTCGCCGATCCCGTTGTATACACGAAGGGAACATCCGCGTCATCATCGAAGAAAATCCACTGCCCCTCACCATAGGAACTCGTCAAGTGTTCCGTCACGATGGGGTCGGAGCTTTGGTCTGCGCTCTTCTGAACCCAAATCTCCAACTTGCGCACCTCGTAGGCCGACATGGCGAAGTCTTTGAACTGCGTCTGCTTGTTGAAGTCCGTCCAGTCAAGGCACGCCGTGGAGGCGTTGGAGGATGTGTCCGACTTGTGCGTCGAGAACGAGCCGATGCCCGCGTCCGTCGCATCGTCCGTGTTGAAGTTGTTGAACGCGAAGACGAGTTCCGCCGCGACGTTCGTGTAGGTGTCGGGCGAGGAGACGCCACGCGAGCGCGCGATCTGGAGGCACCCCTTCAGCGTCGACGAGCCGAGCGTGTCGTTCCAACCGAACTTGCCCGAGAAGAGATCCTGCGGGAAGCCGCTTTGATCCGTGCCGCTCCAGTCATACGGCGTGAACTCGATGACGCCCACTTCGTTCGCGTTCGTCGCGATGAGGTGCGTCGCGTAGACTTGCAAGTTGGTGACGAGGCTCTTGACGTTGCCGGTCGATTTCGTCGGCAGGGTGCAGCGGGCGAGTTTCTTCAAGAACGGATCTTCCGCGTCGAAGGACGCCCACGCGAACTGCGCGGGCTTGCCCGGCCGCTTGAGTTCGAGATAGTAGCCCACGCGGTCGATCTTCTTGAAGTCGAGCGTCTCCGTGGTCAGCCCCTCGCTTGGGAGAGATCCCGCCCAGTTGTCGTTCGTGCCGATCAGATACGTCTGATACTTGACCATGTTCTCGCGCAACGCGGCGGGAACGTTCTCCGCCGCGCCCGTGCCTTGGATCTGGACGGATTCGGAATCAAGCGTCATCGTCGCGCCGCCCACCGTCACCTCGGCGGTGTAATCGCCCGGGGTGAGGCTGCTCGCGTCAAAGAGGAACGAGCGACCGTCGATGGTGGGATCTGAAAAAGAGACCGCCTCCCCGCCCGCGACGGGAATGAGCTTGAGCGTCGCCGTCGCATCCGTGGCGAGTGCCTTGTTGAAGAGGACGCGGACTTTGCCCGCCGTCGCGTTGTCGATGGCGATGGGCTGCAACGGTGATTTTTTGATGTCCGCGATGGCGTTCCACATATGGTTCGTGAAGCCGCCCGCCACGAGGATGGAGCCCGCTTCGTTGGGGTG
>CAVEND010000209.1:0-2037 GCA_963616865.1 Faecalibacterium prausnitzii
AACATTGACCCCATATTTTACCAAAATCCGTCCCTCTCGGCAAATCGCAAATCACAGTTTCCGGTCGTAGAGGAGCGCCGCGTTGAGGACGACGAGGAGGGAGCCCGCGTTGTGGACGAGGGCGCCGACGACGGGCGACATGAGCCCCAAAACGCCGAGAAGCACCGCCACGAAGTTGATGGTCATCGAAAGCGTGATGTTGAAGCGGATCGTGTTGAGGCACGACGAGGCGAGCCGCTTCACGTAGGCGACGGACGAGACATCGTCGTTCATGATGGCGATGTCGCTCGCCTCCGTCGCCACGTCCGTTCCCGCGCCGGCCATGGCGATGCCCACGTCGGCGAACTTCATCGCGGCGGCGTCGTTCACACCGTCGCCGACCATCGCGACGTGGCGCCCCTCGGCCGTCAAGGTCTTGACGGCATCGACCTTCTCCGCCGGGAGGAGATCCGCCCGCACGTCCGCGATCCCGCACCCGGCGGCGAACCGTTCCGCGATCTCCCGCCGGTCGCCCGTCAGGAGGACGGATCTGACGCCCATCGCGCGGAGGCTCGCCACCGCCGCCGGCGCCGTCTCGCGCAGTTCGTCGGCGACATCCATCTTCGCGCCCGCGAGGATGCGCCCCTCGTCGTCGCGTGAGAGCGCGTTCGCCCACGTCCCCTTCGTGAGCGTCCCCGTCTTGTCGAACGCCACGGTGTCGACCGCGCCCATCCGCTCCAACGCCTCGCCCGTCTTGATGAGGACGCCGCGCTTCGTCGCCTGGCCAATCGCGGCCATGATGGACGTCGGCGTGGCGAGCGCGAGCGCACACGGGCAGAACGTGACGAGCACCGTCACCGCGCGCGTGAGGCTCTCGCGCCACGGAATGCCCAGCGCGAGGGCGCAGACGCCGAGCGTCGCCAGCGCGACGAAGAGCGCGGCCGGCACGAGGATCGACGCCCAGCGGTCGGCGAGGCGCTGCATCGGGGCCTTGTGGCCGTTCGCCTCGTTGACGAGGCGGATGATCTTCTCAAGGCTCGTGTCCGCCCCGACGGCGGTGGCGCGGATCTCGATTTGCCCGTAGCGGTTGAGCGTTCCCGTGTAAACCGCGTCGCCCGCGACCTTCTTGACGGGGACGGACTCGCCCGTGACAATCGACTGGTCAACCGTCGTCTCGCCGGCCGTCACCGTGCCGTCGCAGGGGAACGCCTCGCCGGGCGCGACGGTGACGAGATCCCCCACGGCGATGTTCCGCTTGACGGCGTCCTTCAGGCGGATGAGCGCCTTCACGCCCTTCGAGGCGCGTCCGACGGTGAACGCCTCCAACTTCTCGCCGATGGCCATGATGAATGCCACCTCGCCCGCCGCGAACGTCTCGCCAATCGCCAGGGCCGCGGCCATCGCCATCGTGATGAGGAGGCCCGATGTGATTTTGCGCCGCGTGACGAGCGTCTTCACGGCGTGATACGCGAGGGGGAGGCCGCACAGCGCGACGGCCGCGAGCGCGGGATCGGCCCACGACGCGCCGCCCACGCATCCGCCGTGTCCGCCGCGAATGTGCGGGACAAGACCCGCCAACACGCAAAGCCCGCTCGCGGCGATGACCCACCACGACATCGCCGCCTCGCACAACCCCTCGATCCTCTCGACGAGGGACTTGCGGGCGGGGGTTCCCTCGGCGGGACGGCTTTCCTTCGCCGCGCCCTCGCCACAACAACAGCAACAACCCATGGCGACGCCCTCCTTACTTGATGCCGACGTATTGCTCCAGCGAGTCCGTGAAGTTCTCAATCGCCTCCTCGGCGTGTCCCTCCTCGATGCCCTTGCGGACGCAGTGGCCGAGATGCCCTTCGAGGATGAGCAGCCCGATCCGATGCAGCGCGGCGTCCGCCGCGTTGATTTGGATCATGATGTCCTCGCACTTCGCGTTGTCGTCCTCAACCATGCGCCGGATGCCGGCAATCTGGCCCTGAACGCGGTTGAGGCGAATCGTCATCAGTTTTTGGTCGTAGCAGTCTTTCATCTTGACACTCCTTTCACGTTGTCACAACGGCGGTT
>CAVEND010000210.1:0-2008 GCA_963616865.1 Faecalibacterium prausnitzii
TGCTACAAGTGCGTCCGGCACTGCCCCGTCAAGGCGATCCGCATCGTCAACGGCAAGGCCTCCGTCATCGCCGAGGCGTGCGTCGCGTGCGGCTCGTGCGTCAGGGTCTGCCCCGCCCACGCGAAGAAGATCCGCAGCGACTTGGCGCGGCTTAAAGAGTTGCTCTCGTCGGGCGAGAAAGTTTACGCCTCCATCGCGCCGAGTTTCGCGGGCTATTTCAAGGGTGTCACCATCGGCCAGATGGCGCGGGCGTTGGAATCGCTGGGCTTCGCGGGCGTGAGCGAGACGGCGCACGGCGCGGAGGCGGTGAGCGCCCACGTCTCGCGTCTCCTGCGCGAGACGGACAAGAAACTCGTCATCTCCAGCGCGTGCCCGGCGGCGGTCGATTTGATCCGCAAGTATCTGCCCGCCTACGCGCCCTACATCTCGCCGCTGCCCTCGCCCGTCCGCGCCCACGCGAAGCGGCTTCGTGAGGCGTTCGGGCCCGACATCCACGTCGTCTTCTTCGGGCCGTGCGCGGCGAAGAAGAACGAGTCGGACGCGCATCTCGACGAACTTTCCCTCGCGTGCGTCTTCCCCGCGTTGGAGAAACTCTTGGAGGAGAAGGGCATTTCATTCGGCGAGGAGTCGCCGCTCGCGCTGGGGCCCGCCGAGGAGGGGCGGTTCTACTCCGTCGAGGGCGGCATGAACGACACGCTCCGCGACGGCTCGACGGACGTCCGCTACGTGTCCGTGTCGGGGCTGGAGTCGATCAAGCGTCTCTTGGGCGACGCGCCCGAGACGTTCTTGGACGGGTTGAGCCGCTCGTCGCGCAAGGTTTTCATCGAGGCGCTCGCCTGTCCCGGCGGGTGCGTCAACGGCCCTGCGATGTCGGCGAAGGGCGGCACGTTGGCGACGCTCTTCGCGACGGACGCCATCTCGGCCCTCCAGCCGAGCGTGGGGCGGTGCGTCACGCACTGCGGCACATCCGCGTATCCCGCCGAGGCGTTCGTCGAGAAGGACTTTGACGAGAATGAGATGACCGAGGCGCTTTCCCGCGTCGGCAAGACGACGAAGGCCGACGAGCTCAACTGCGGGGCGTGCGGCTACGAGACGTGCCGCGAGTTCGCCAAGGCGCTCCTTCTTGGCAAGGCCGAGGAGGCGCAGTGCCACACCTTCCTGAAGCGCAACTCCGAGCGGACCTCGAACGCGCTCATCAAGTTCATCCCGGCGGGCGTCGTCATCGTGGACGGGCAGGGGCTCGTCACCGAATGCAACCGCGTCTTCGCGGAGATGTGCGGCGAGACGGACGTCTTCGACGCGCTCGGCAACTTGGAGGGGATCGCCTGCGAGAGCGTGATGGGCGAGTTCGCCGACCTCTTCAAGGGCGCGCTCGAACACGGCAGCGAGATCGTCAAATACCGCCAGCCGTGGCGCGACCGCGTCGTCACGATCAGCGTCTTCCCCATCGCCAAGGGCGAGTTCGCGGGCGCGGTCGTCCAGGACGTCACGCAGAACGAGGGGCGGCGCGAGGAGATCGCGGCGAAGGCGCGCGAGGTCATCGCGAAGAACGTCACCACCGTCCAGCAGGTGGCGCGGCTCTTCGGCGAGCACATCGCCGAGACGGAGATCATGCTCAACGAGATCGCCGGGGCCTACGAGTCGAAGACGGAGGGCAAGCGGCTTCGCCCGGAGGACGACGGGAGCTACCTGAATGGCTGACGAGCTCTTCATCGAGATGGAGTGCGCCCAGCACACGAAGACGGGGCAGGCCGCCTGTGGCGACGACGTCCGCTTCCTGACCATCGAGAAGGAGAACCGCCACCTCTGCGCCCTCTCGGACGGCCTCGGCAGCGGCGTGAAGGCGAACGTCCTCGCGACGATGACGACCTCGATGGCGATCAAGTTTCTGGAGTCGAACATCCCGACGCTGGAGGCGGCGGAGATCATCATGGACTCCCTGCCCGTCTGCGAGGTGCGCAAGATCGGCTACGCGACGTTCTCGCTCTTCGACTTCCGCCTCGGCGGC
>CAVEND010000211.1:0-2002 GCA_963616865.1 Faecalibacterium prausnitzii
AAAGAAGACCATGGTGAAAAAACTGTCTGTCGCGCTCGCCGCGCTTATGCTTGGCATCGCCGCGTTCGCCAAGGAGGCGACGCTCGTCGTCGAGCGGAATCCATCCGCCCGCGAGGGGCATTTGACCGCGTGGACGCCGTTCGCGCTCACGCTCGCGGGTCCCGTCGGCCTTCCATGGGGCTGTTGGAACGTGAAGGGGCTGCAGATCGGCCTCTGGAACGACGTCTGCGAGTTCTCCGGCCTCCAGTTCGGTCTCGTCAACGTCGCCGACCGCGCCTACGGCCTTCAGATCGGCGTCATCAATGTCATCGCGACGGACGACATCCCGTTTCTGCCCATCGTCAACTGGAGTTTCTAAGGACAAGGAGGTCCCGTCATGAAGAAATGCCTCATTCCCTTGCTGTTTGTTTTGCTCGCTGGCTGCGTCGAGACGCGGGGCACGCGCGTGACGATTGACACGGACTTGGGCGAGGCGTCCGTCCTCGAAAACTCCTACCGCCTCGCCAACCGCGTCAAGGTGCGCAAGGTCGTCTACGGCGAGGCCTCCGAGGGCATCCGTCGGGCGACGGTGACAATCGAGTCCGTGACGAAACGCCGTCAGCGTCTCCAGGCGCGGATGGTTTGGGCGGACGCGGAGGGGTCGGACATCGACGCGGACGCGAAGCCCTACCGCGCCATCATCCTCGACGGAAACGACATCCACACGTTCACCGGCGTCGCGCCGAACGCCCGCGCCGTCCGGGCGAAACTCCAGATTCGCGAAATCGAAACCATCGACTGAAAGGACTGCCGAACATGAAGAAACTTCTTTCGCTCGCCTGCGCCGCGCTCGCCCTCTCCGGGTTCGCGGCGGACAAGAAAATCGCCGTCTTCGTGCAGAACAAGAGCGGCGTCCCCGCGCTTGACGCGCAGATCGGCAACATCCGCGAGCGCATCGTCGCCGCGTTCGCCGAGGTGGACGGTTTCCAAGTGGTCGACTCGACGCTCGCCGCCGAGGCGTTCCTCTCGTCCCCGAACATCGCCAAGGCCGTCGGCTGCGACTACGCGGCGGTCGCGACGATCCTCCGCGCCGGCGCGACGCGGCGCAACTTGAACGGGCGGCTCAACACCGTCTTCTCGCTGCGCATGGCGTTCAAGGTGATGGACGCGAACGGCGTGTCCGTGGACGGGATGCCGACGTGGGTCGAGAAGTTCCCGGTGTTGGACGCGGATCCCGACGCGACGGAATATTACGACACGCTCCTCGACCGTTGGGAGGCGGACATGGCGAGCGTCGTGGCGACGAAGGCGCCCTCGTGGCGCGATCCGTCGGCGACGGCCGCCGCGCTCGTGACGTTCCACGTCCAAACCTCCATCGACCGCACGGTCGCGGAGCTTGAGTCGCAGACGCGCGGCGCGTCGGGCGAGCAGCTTCAGGAGTTGCGCAAGGTCGTGGGTGGCGCGTCCGTCGAACTGGACGGCGTCGTCATCGGCTCGGCGCCGGGCGAGTTCGCCACGACGAAGGGGCTTCACAAGTTGCGCGTCACGAGGGCGTGGATGGCCCCCTACGAGGCGACGGTCAACATCCAGGAGGGGACGAGCCTCGACATCGCTTTGGAGATGTCCGACGAGGGTGTCCGCAAGTGGGGCACCGTCGAGGCCCTCCGCGCCGACCTCGCCCGCCGTTACGCCGAGGCCGCCTCCACGAGAAACGTGAAGGTGAACATCGACACGTCAAAGTGGCGCGACGTGGGAGGCCCCCACCCCACCATCAAGGTCGAGCGTCCGTGACGGGATTTTGGCGAGCATCGGCGCTGCTGGCCGTGGCCGCTCTCGCGGGGTGCGTCTCGGTGGACGAGGAGGTCCGCCGCGCCCGCGAGGACGTCCTGTCGGGTGCGCCCGCCGCCGCGTTGGCGTGGGGCGAGAACCTCGCGACAAATTCCGTCTATTCGAAAAACCTTGGCGTCGTGGAGGCGGGGCGGCTCGCGCTTCTCGCCGGCGACACCGCGAAGGCCGAAAACTA